>NZ_JBXWSM010000065.1:0-24149 GCF_059613405.1 Ruegeria sp. BHSA118 | reverse complement strand
TACTGGGTGAACTTGCCCAGATCTCCCGCCAGACCCATCGAGGTGCGCTTGTCCAGCGCCGCCTCGACTGCCGGCGGCAATGAGATGTTCTCGATGTAAAATTCCGGCATCTCCAGCCCATAGCCGTCCAGCACCGGCGAGACCTCGGCCGCGATCAGCTTGCCCAGATCGGCGGTGTTGGCGGCCATGTCCAGAACCGGGATGCCCGAGCCTGCGATCACCCTGCTGAACTCCTGCACGATGATATTGCGGATCTGAAAGCTGATCTCGTCCATCGTGAACTCACCATCGGTGCCCACGATCTCGACCAGGAAACGGGCCGGGTCCTTGACCCGGATCGTGTAGGTGCCATAGGCGCGGATCCGGGTCGGGCCGAATTCGGGATCGCGCAGCATGATCGGGTTCTTGGTGCCCCATTTCAGGTCGTTGAACCGGGTCGTGTTGACGAAATAGATCTCGGACTTGAACGGCGACTGGAACCCGTGATCCCAATGTTGCAGCGTCGTCATGATCGGCATGTTGTTGGTTTCAAGCATGTAGAGGCCCGGCGTGAACACGTCGGCCAACTGGCCTTCGTGCACGAATACCGCCGCCTGGCCCTCGCGCACGGTCAGCTTGGCACCATACTTGATCTCGTGGCCTTCACGCTCGAACCGCCAGACCATCGTGTCACGGGTGTCGTCCACCCAATGAATGACGTCAATGAACTCTCCGGTCAGAAAATCGAAAATTCCCATCTGGGTTCTCCTGTCATCGGGGTCAGAGCGGCTGCCCCATCAATTCATGTGCGATTATTCGTACAATGGGTCGCGCTTCATCAACGTCTATGCCGGGCTGCAACCGCGGGTCATACAACATCGTCAGCAGCTTTTCGTCGTGACTTGTCAGCAGGGCAAATTCGTCATCATCATTGAAAATCGAAGGCCGCGCTGCCGGGCTGTCATTGGACAGGCCAAGACCCTGAGCTATTTCTTCGTGAATGCAGCTTTGGCGGCCCAGATCCGTCAATTCGGCCCGGATAAGGGAAACGGCACGTACGTATCTGTGTGGTGAAGACGTCGTTGCCGATGCAAACACCAAGCAATCGAAATTGGCGCGTGGATTGGCCGCCAGGTTCAGCGAGTCCTGACTGATATTCGGGATCAGCTGTTTCAGGCGGGATACGACATAGGCGCTGTCGTCCTTGCCTGCAAAAAAGACATGGAAATTGGCGTTGCGAGAGACGACGGAAACCGGATGATCGGTCAATCTGGCCAGTCGGGTGGCAAAGGACCGAACCTGATCCGCATCTTGCTGCCGTGCAGAGGGAAGCACGGAGGGCCCGAACTCGGTCTGTATGCGGACAGAGCCGGACCATCGGCTGAGTTGCCCGTCCGTTTGACGCGAGCCAACCGAGACGCTTTGCGTCGGGTATTCGCTGTAGAACGCAATCGCTTCGAAATTCCGCGCCAGATCGTCGGCATCATAGGGGGTGTCCGGGCCGCCCCCATCGGTGCGCAGAAGCCCCCGCACCAGCAAATCCCGTTCAACCCGCTGATAAAAACGCGCCAGATCCTGACTTGCGGCTGACGGCGGCACATAGGCATTGGCTGCCACGGGTGCGGGTGTCGGCCGAGGTTGCGGAACAACAGATGACGTCAGGGTTTCGTCGCAATTGGCCAGAGCCAAAAGCGATACCATCCCCAAGGTTCCTTTCAAGTAACCGAAGGCCCGCACGCCGATCCCGCCCTCAGCCAGGAACCGCCGTACCGGCAGTGTCGCCGGTTCCGTCGCGGCGCGCCTTGGCAGCCGCCAAAGTGTCGCGCAGTTCCTTTTCCATCTTCTGCAACTCGGCTTCGGCTGCGGCGCGTTTGGCTTTGCCTTCGTCCGCAATGGCGAGGCTTTCGTTGATGGTGCCAATCAGGTCGGCATTGGCCTGCTTGACCGCTTCGATGTCGAATACACCGCGCTCCATCTCTTGGCGGATCATCTTGTTCGATTCACGCAGGTTGGCCGCATTCGAAGTCAAAAGCTCGTTCGTCAGGTCGTTGGCATCCCGCACCGCGGCGGCGGCTTCGGCGCTGCGTTGTATCGTAACCGCCTGGGCCAGTTGTGTTTCCCACAACGGGACCGTGTTCACCAGTGTCGAATTGATCTTGGTGACCAGCGATTTGTCGTTTTCCTGAACCAAACGGATCGACGGCAGCGACTGCATCGTGACCTGTCGTGTCAGTTTCAGGTCATGAACCCGGCGTTCAAGGTCGTCCCGCGCCGCGCGCATGTCACGCAGTTCCTGCGCCTTCATCACTTGCTGATCTTCCGGAGCGGCCTGAACTTCGGTTTCCTTTTCAGGGATGTCGTGGCTGTCCAGCTCGGTCAGCTTCTCTTCGCCCGCTGCGATGTACAGCGCCAGTTCGTCATAAAAGCCCAGGGTCTTTTCATACAGCAGATCCAGAGATTTGATATCCTTGAGCAGCGTATGCTCATGCCCCAGAAGATCGTCGGTAATGCGATCGATCTGGCCCTGAACCTCTTCGTACTGGGCGGTAAATTTGGCAAAAGGCGCAGCCCTGCCCAACAGTTTCTCCCACCAGCTGCGCTCGCGCCGCACGTCAAGTTCACTGACCGAGAAACCGCGGATCGTGGTCACGATATTGCGCAGGCTGTCACCGGCCGGGCCGACATCCTTGTTGCGCACATCCGCAAGCATGGCCTGGCTGATCTCCTGCAACTCGGCCTGGGCGGACGAGCCGAACGCGACAATCGAATTGGTGTTGCCCATGTCGATTTCATTCATCCGCTTGCGGATTTCGGCGCTGGCGGGTTCGTCGGCTTCCTCCAACGACACGACCTCGGCGTGCGGTTCGGGCAGGGCAACTGCGGTGACTTCCTGTACCAGTGTTTCGGCCTGAACTGCCTTGTTCTTGATCTCATCGGACATGGGTATGTTCCTCGCTCAAATAATGGCCGGTCAGTCCAGCCGGACGCCTTCTCGCTGCAGTCTTTCACGCAACACGTCAATTTCGACCGTCAGATCACTGCGGTCATCCAATAGCATTTTCCGCGTTCGCGCGGCGAAATTCTGTTCCAGATCGTCCAGAAGGGCAGAATAGTCGGCCAGTGCCTGCGCGTCGCGGGTTCGGGCGTAGACATCAGCAAACTTAACGGTCGCGTCCCGTGCGCCCTGCAAGTAGACGGTCAGGTACTTTCTAGCACCGGCCAGATCTCGCGGGTCTTCCTCGACCGTGCGGAACAAATCCCGCGCGGTGTCCTGAAATCGCTCGACCCGGGCTTCGACCCTGCGGTCACTAGCGCGTTTGATGGCATCCGTCATTTCCGACAGATGTTTCTCGGCATCATCGACCACGCGGGCCACACGGTCTTGCTGAAAGGTATCGACCCCCTCCATGCCCTTGTTCTTCATCGGATCGAGCCCGAATGAGACAGAATGCAGAACGGTCGCTGCGACACCAAACAGCAGGGGGGCCAACAGGCTGACCTGCGCGGCTGCTTCAGCGTCCAGAAACTCGGACCTGTACGACGCAAGGCCAGCACCAAGGCCGGTGAGAACACTGGCAAATATCTTCCGCGGGAAAGCGGGTCGTCGGGCGGTTTTGCGGGCATTGTATGCGGCTTCGGCCCTCAGACCTTCTCGCAGCAGGAATGCAGCCGCCGTCAGAAAGCCAGCGGCGACCAGCCCCAGTGTCATGCCAATCGCGCCGTCGTTCAGGGACAGAAACACCAAAGGAATGGCAGGCAGAAACAGGATATTCACGCGTGCGCCAGCGGGCTCGACCCGTGCACCGTCAAACTGACCCCGCCGCAGCGGAGCGTTTTCCGATTCATCCCCCTGTGGGCTGTATTTGCCGCCAAACCGCTTTGCCATGGCTTACAGACCTCCGAGCAAACCGGTGCAGACGCCAAACAACAGCACCAGCAGTACAGCGTAGGTCAGTTTTTGCACTCCGCTTCCGGACATCACGCCCCCCAAATAGCAGCATTCACTGAAAATTTAGGGTATGCGCGGGCTTAGCGCTAGGGGGAAGGTTGCCGAACCCACATCACTTACGGGGATTCTTGCCGATCTGAGGCCGTTTTTTTGGGGGCCGTGACGGGCGTTTGGGCGCGTTGCCGGGTTTGTCTTCGGCGTCCAGCCCCAGCTGGTCCCGCATGACCCGGCGACGGATTTCTTCGACCTCGCCCTGTTTCAGCGTCCCAAGCTGGAAGGGGCCGTAGGACACGCGCAACAGACGATTCACGGTAAAACCGATATCTTCCATCGCGCGGCGGATTTCGCGGTTCTTGCCTTCGCGCAAGCCGATCGTCAGCCAGGCATTTGCGCCCTGCTGGCGATCCAATGTGACGGTCATTGGCTGGAACCGTTCACCCTCGATCACCAGCCCCTTGCGCAACGGTTCGAAATCCTCGTCCTTCGGGCGACCGTTTACCCGCACGCGGTACTTCCGCAACCAGCCGGTCGAGGGCAGTTCCAGCTTGCGCTTGATGGCGCCATCGTTGGTCAACAACAGCAACCCTTCTGAATTCAGGTCCAGCCGACCGACGCTCATCACCCTTGGCATGTCATCGGGCAGCTTGTCGAATATTGTCTCTCGTCCTTTTTCGTCGCGTGTCGTCGTCACCAACCCGGCGGGCTTGTGATACAGCCACAGACGCGACGGTTCCGGTTCCGAGACCGGCTTGCCGTCGACGGCGATCTTGTCTTTCGCGGTCACGTTCAGGGCGGGGCTGTCGATGGTCTTGCCATTCACTGCCACGCGGCCTGCTTCTATCATGCGTTCAGCCTCGCGCCGGGATGCTACGCCAGCGCGGGCCAGGACTTTGGCGATCCGATCGCCGGGGGGTGGGGTCTTGTTCATGTCAGGGCCATACCGCATCCCGGGCGCTTGCGAAAGGTGGGTTTCTGCGGCAGTCAGGGGGCATGGTGTTCAAATCGCATATGCAACAGGCCCTGACCGAGGCGCGCGCAGCCGCTGACCGCGGCGAGGTGCCCGTGGGGGCCGTTGTCGTCGGTCCGGACGGAACGGTCGTGGCCGCAGCCGGAAACCGGACGCGCGAATTGAATGACCCCACGGCCCATGCGGAAATCATGGCCTTGCGTGCAGCCTGTGCGCAGGCGGGCTCTGAACGGCTGCCGGATCATGATCTCTACGTTACGTTGGAGCCTTGCGCGATGTGCGCCGCGGCCTTGGCAGCCGCGCGCATCCGGCGGATCTATTACGGTGCGGCAGACCCCAAATCCGGGGGCGTGGCGCATGGTGCGCGCGTATTTTCGCACCCGCAGGCGCATCACGTGCCCGAGGTCTATGACGGGATTGCAGGCGAAGAGGCTGCCGCGCTTTTGAAGGCCTTCTTCGAAGCGCGCCGGCAGGACAACCCGCGCTGACGCGCTGCGCTGTCGTCAGACGGTGATGGCTTTCATAACCTCAGGCTCGATCACGTCGACCCCGGGCAACCCATCGATCAATGCCTGTGCGGATTGTTCCAGAATGGGGAACGTCTTGTAGTGACATGGTATGACCGTCTTGAAGTCAAAGTACCGTTTCGCGGCATAGGCGGCGGCTTTCATATCCATGGTGAAATGCCCGCCGGCCGAAAGGATGCCGATATCGGGCTTGTAGTAATCCCCCATCCATTCCATGTCGGCCATGATGTCGGTATCGCCCGAGACGTAGAGCATACGCCCCTCGGCTGCGATCATGAAGCCGACTTCACTGCCGCCGGTGCGCAGACCGTCCGGCGTTGAAAAAGTCGAGCTGTGAGAGGCCGGTACCATTGTCACCATGACGCCGTTCAGGTCAACGGTGCCGCCTTTGTTGAAGCCGATGGTCTCAATGCCTTCCGCTTCGCTCCAGTATCCCATCAGGTCATACTGTCCGACAACGGGGATTTTCAGGTGCTTTGCCAGGGGAAGTACATCGGCCACGTGGTCAAAATGCGTGTGGGTCAAAAGAATGTGGGTCGCCCCTTCCAGCACGGCATCATGCCGATCTTCGGGCAAGACCGGATTACCGGTCAGCCATGGGTCGATCAACAGAACCTGCCCCTGAGTTTCGATGCGAAAACTGCCATGGCCCAGCCAGATAATGTTCATTCCGGAATTCCTCTCAAGTCTTGTCTTGGCTCCAGCCTAGCATCGGTTATGTAAATTTCCATGGACTGGATTCGAGAAATTGATGGCTATTGTGAACGCGTGTCGCCGGACTATTGGGCCGAGCCGATCAATGCGATCACGAACGCTGCTTTTCTAATTTCCGCATGGGTCATGTGGCGGCGCGTACGCGATCAGGACATGCCGCTGGCCAAGGGTCTGGTCGTAATTTTGGCCATGATCGGGATCGGAAGCTATCTGTTTCACACCCATGCCCGGGTTTGGGCGGCCTTGGCGGATGTGGCGCCGATCCTGCTGTTCATATTGGTCTATATATTTGCGGTGAACCGCGACATCTGTCGCATGTCTTCTGGAATGGCGATTTGCGGTACGCTTCTGTTTCTTCCCTATGTGGCGCTCGTTGCGCCCCTGTTCCAGCTTGTGCCGGGGCTTGGCGGGTCGGCGGTTTACGCGCCGGTCCCTTTGTTGATCCTGATCTATGCGTTCCTGCTGCGGGGCCAAGACATGATCCTGGCCAAAGGGATGACAATCGGGCCCTTGATCCTGATTCTGTCGATCACGTTCCGGGCGCTGGATTTGCCATTTTGCGGGCAATGGCCGATGGGGACACATTTCATGTGGCATATCCTGAATGCCATCATGTTGGGATGGATGATCGAGGTGTATCGCGCAGCTCTTGTCAGGGGCCGTTTCAGCAAAGGCCCGGCGTCTTGAAACGCGGGAGGATCGCGTGTGTCTTCCGAGCCTCATGGCAAGAAGCCAACGAAACCGCCCCGGTCCGCTTCTAGTTCTGAAAGGCTGCGGCCAGATGGTCGGGCAGATCAAATTCGCTCAATACCCGAGCGCGGCCTTCGGGCGACATCTTGCGGGCCGTTTTTTCAACGATGCTCTGGATTTTCTCGGCCGAGTGTTTTGCGGCAAAGGGCTGGAAATACCACTTCAGAAACACAAAGCAGATCACGTCTTCCAAAGCCTGCACTTCCGCGTCCCGCTTGATGCCCTGTTTGCGCAACATGCGCCCTGCGGCCTCGATCTGTTCTGAATCGTAACCTTCGCGGGCCATCAACCCCATGACCACGTCTGCATGGTGTTCGCCCTGCGCCTTGCGCCATGACAGGTATCCAACGCGGCCTTCGGGATATTCACTGCGGGCAAGTTTCCAACGTTCCACATGCTGCCCGCGCGCGGCGATTTGAAGGGCGTCGGAAGCGTCCGGAAACAGGCGGCCCAGCTCGGCGCTCATGCGTTCGCCATATAACAGTGCCGCGGGGCGGCCCTCGTCTTGGTTGGGGTCATTTGCATTGGCTGCGTCGATTGCGTCCAGAACCGCTTGTTTTTGCGCGCTCATCATCTGCTCCACTGGCTTGCCTGAACTACGAAACCTCGGCGCAGTTCTGTTCTGTATTCGACGTCATGCTAACGGCTTGCTCAGGGATGTGCATCCTCGAAAATGAAAAACAGCCGGGTCAGAGAGGGGATATCTGACCCGGCCAGGACCTGCGCGTTATTTGGCAGGTTTAACCTGATCCTGCGTGACCGGTTCCGCGATAGGGGACGGGAAGGTCAACGTGCGTGTCAGGTTGCTTGTGTCGATACCCAAAGCCATGGCCGGTGCGGCCAAAATCGTGGCGGACAAGACTGCGGCTGTTATCAGGGGTTTCATGTTTTTTCTCCGGTTTGCGTTATGTCGCACAAATAAAATGAACAGTACAGTTCAGTTTTCAAGATCGATAATGAACTATTCGGTTTACTTTTTTGCATACCAGTCATTCAGTTTTGAATAGCCTCAGCAGAGGAGGGGATTCCAAACTCGGACCCACCCATGGCACGCCGGTCTTGCGACTGCCGCTACAGAAGGGTAAACGCCCCCTAACGTAGATGAGGGAAGCCGATGTCGATTGACCAAAGCACCGCCGCCAAAGTGGCCAAACTGGCCCGGATCAAGGTCGAGGATGACGCGCTGCCGGCGCTGGCATCCGAGTTCAACACCATCCTCGGGTTCATCGAACAGCTGAACGAAGTGGATGTGGAAGGTGTCGAGCCGATGGTTTCGGTCACACCCATGCGCCTCAAGCGTCGTCAGGACGAAGTCACCGATGGCAATCAGCAGGACAAGATTCTGGCCAACGCCCCCGACGCCCGCGAAGGGTTCTTCGCAGTCCCCAAAGTGGTGGAGTAAGACATGAGCGATCTGAACAAAATGGGCCTGGCCGAGGCCCGCGACGCATTGCGAGCCGGCGACGTCACGTCTGTTGAGCTGACAGAAGCCTGCTTGAAAGCCATTGATGAAGCAGATGCGCTGAACGCATTCGTCCACAAGACGCCCGAGATCGCGATGGAGCGCGCCAAGGCTGCGGATGAACGGATCAAGGGTGGCGACGCACCGTCAATGTGTGGCCTGCCGATCGGCATCAAGGACCTGTTCTGCACCAAGGGCGTGCCGTCGCAAGCCGCATCGGGCATTCTTGAAGGCTTCAAGCCGGAATACGAATCCACCGTGTCACAGCAACTGGCCGATGCAGGCGCAGTCATGCTGGGCAAGCTGAACATGGACGAATTCGCCATGGGCTCGTCCAACGAAACATCGGTCTATGGCAACGCGGTCAGCCCGTGGCGTCGTGGCAACGATGACGCGCAGCTGACACCGGGCGGTTCCTCCGGTGGGTCCGCGTCTGCTGTGGCCGCTGACCTGTGCCTTGCGGCGACCGGTACCGATACCGGCGGCTCCATCCGCCAGCCCGCGGCTTTTGTCGGCATCACCGGCATCAAGCCGACCTATGGTCGTTGCTCGCGCTGGGGCATTGTGGCGTTTGCGTCCTCGCTGGATCAGGCCGGTCCGATGACCAAGAATGTCCGCGACGCTGCGATCATGCTGGAAACCATGTGCGGCCATGACGCCAAGGATTCGACCAGTGCAGACCTGGCCGTCCCGAATTTCGAAGCGATGCTGACCGGAGACATCAGGGGCAAGAAGATCGGTATCCCCAAGGAATACCGCATGGACGGCATGCCAGCCGAGATCGAAAAGCTCTGGGCAGATGGTGCCGCGATGCTGAAGGATGCGGGGGCCGAGATCGTCGATATCTCGCTGCCACACACCAAGTATGCGCTGCCGGCCTACTATGTGATCGCCCCGGCCGAGGCGTCTTCGAACCTCGCCCGCTATGACGGTGTCCGCTATGGGCATCGTGCACAGCTGGCGCAGGGGGATGGTATCACCGAGATGTACGAAAAGACCCGCGCCGAGGGCTTTGGCCACGAAGTGCAGCGCCGGGTCATGGTCGGCACCTATGTTCTGTCGGCTGGATTCTACGACGCCTATTACAATCGTGCCCGCAAGGTGCGCACGCTGATCAAGAAAGACTTCGAAGACGTCTTCGCGGCCGGTGTCGACGCCATCCTGACCCCGGCAACCCCATCGGCGGCCTTCGGTCTGGGCGAAATGACCGAAGCAGATCCTGTTCAAATGTATTTGAACGATGTCTTCACCGTGACCGTGAACCTGGCGGGACTGCCCGGTATCTCGGTCCCCGCAGGGCTGGACACACAAGGTCTTCCGCTGGGATTGCAGCTGATCGGGCGTCCCTGGGAAGAAGGCGACCTGCTCAATACCGCCTATGCGCTGGAAAACGCGGCCGGTTTTGTGGCCAAGCCCGGGAAATGGTGGTAAGCCTCGGGCAACTGAAGCACTAGACACGGAGCCAAACAATGCGCGTTTTGCTTTTGGTGCCCGCTCTTGCACTGGCAGCTGCATGCACAGATGTCGCGCCGCTGACCAGCACGGGTTTCAACACGCCTGAATACCAGGCGCAGCGCGAGGCTCAATTGGCAGGTCAGGGTGCGGTCGGCAACCCTCTGCTGGCTCCGGTCGATGTGTCACAACAACCGCTGGGCGCCCCGGGTGCGGCGACTGTTGCGACGGGTGAAAACGCGGATATCGCCAACCAGGCCGCGGCGGCATTGGCCAGCACATCTGGCCAAAACCCAGCCGCGGTTACGGCGGTTCCCGTGGCGAACACTGGCGCGATTTCGGATGAACAGGACTTTGCCGCCGTGTCCGAACGCCGCAGCATAGAATCCGACGCCGCCCGGATCGAGCAGAACCGCCAGACCTACGAGCTCGTGGCCCCGACGGCAGTGCCCGAGCGCACGGCGAGCGGCCAGCCGAACATCGTGCAATATGCACTGAGCACGTCCAATCCCGTTGGCACCCAACTCTACAGCCGCTCGGGCTTCAATCTTCAGGCCAAGGCGCAACGGAACTGTGCGCAATTCCCATCCCCTGATCAGGCTCAGATCGAGTTTCTGTCCAATGGCGGCCCCCAGCGCGACCGCAAAGGTCTGGACCCGGATGGGGATGGCTATGCCTGTGGCTGGGATCCGAGCCCGTTCCGCAGTGCCGTCAATAACTGACCCCCTGAACCCGATCTGGCATCCCTCACCCAATTATGGTGAACGCCGGGATGGTCTGACACCATCCTTGATCGTGATCCACTACACGGCCATGGACAGTGCGCAGGCAGCTCTGGACCGTCTTTGTGACCCGAAGGCTGAGGTCTCGGCCCATTACTTGATTGGTAATGATGGTAGGGTCTGGCAGATGGTGCGTGAAGAGCACCGCGCGTGGCACGCTGGGGCAGGCGAGTGGCGCGGTCGAAACGACATCAACTCGCGGTCCATCGGGGTCGAGTTGGACAACACCGGCAAGCATCCGTTCCCGGAACTCCAGATGCGCCGGCTGGAACAGCTATTGAATCAGATAATGCATCGTTGGGCCATTTTGCCAAGTGGCGTGATCGGCCATTCGGACATGGCGCCCGGGCGCAAATTTGACCCCGGTCCGCGATTTGACTGGTTACGGCTCGAGCGCAACTTGCTGGCCGCGCCCCGCGGATATGCCGCTGGTCCGCAAACTGTATCAAAGAGCCAGTTCCGAAATCTGGCTCGGGCCGCCGGTTTCAGCGCTGATGCAGACGATGAAACACTGTTGCATGCCATCCGCCTTCGATACCGCCCATGGGGCAGGGGGCCTTTGCAGCAAGCCGACCTTGCAACGTTGATCCGGCATTCCTGATCCGCACTTCATCTGGCTGAAAATATCCCGGGGTTGAATTGGCCGCAGGCCAAGAAGGGGCTGGCCCCTTCTCTGAACCATCCACCCTTGACGCCGCCGACCGCAAAGCCTACCCAACCCACGCGCGGAGGGCCGGATGGCCGCTGGGGTCGCAAGGCCCGAGAGGAAAGTCCGGACTCCACAAGACAACGGTGCCGGGTAACGCCCGGGCGGGGCAACCCGACGGAAAGCGCCACAGAAATCAGACCGCCCGGAACCTTGGTTCAGGGTAAGGGTGAAACGGTGGGGTAAGAGCCCACCGCGCCACTGGCAACAGCGGCGGCACGGCAAGCCCCACCGGGAGCAATGCCAAATAGGGTCCCCGCGCGGGATGGTCGGCGTCAGCCGATACCACCGCTAAGCGCGTCTTGGCCGAGAGGGACCGGGTTGGCAGCTTGAGCCGCGCAGCAATGCACGGCCTAGAGGAATGGTCATCGAAGGGGGCAACCCTGGAACAAGATCCGGCTTACAGGCCCTCCGCGCGTATCCTCTTATCCTCCGGGCGGCGTGTAGGAACCGGTCAGTGCCGCCGCTTTCTCGGTTATCGACGTGAACTCGTCCGCGGTCCAGGCGCGAACGGTTTCGATGTTCGTCACTGCACCCGACGCGGCGACCGCCATGCCAACGGCCACGGCGTCTGTTCCATCGGGGGCTTCGCTGATCACAACCACGTCGTTGCTGCCGGTTGTCATGTAGAAGGACAGCAGCCTGCCACCTACTTTTTCCAGCAGAGCCTTCACCGGACCGGTGCGGTTCTCGGGCTTTTGCAACATGCCTTTGACGCCGGCTTGCGAGTAAGATGCGTAAGTAATGAAAATGGGCATTGATACCTCCTGTTACATCAAATCGTTTTTGGGTCTTCAAGTCAGCCGACCCCGGGGCCGTTTAAAATCAGGTGCCGGAAAACAACGGTGCCGCGATGAACCAAAGGCCAGCGCCGATCAGCGCAAAACCTGTCACCGGCACAAGCCACCGGGTCCCGGGCAAAAGTTTTTCCAGCGCGACATAGACGGCAATTCCGACAATCCAGTAGAGGTTCATGATCCCTCCGACGAAAAGCAGCAGCATCAGTGCCCAGCAGCACCCCAGACAATACGTGCCGTGCAGGATACCGGTTCGGAATGCACCGAATGTTCCGGGTCGGTTGTGATCGGCCAGGAAACGTGCGGGGTTCTGGCAGTGGCGCAGGCATGCGGTTTTCAAACTTGAAAACTGATAGGCGCCAGCCGCCAGCAGAATGCATCCTGCGAAGACGCCCGAGCTGATCGTCATCATCGGCCCGTCGGACAACCCGATTTGTTCCAACCCCCATTGCAACGAAGTTGCAATCAGGCTGAACGCCCCCCAGGCCACCAGATAGCCGGATAAAAACCACAGGCTGAACGCAACCGTTCGATGTTTTTCAGGCCCTGTCCGCTTGACCGCGATGAACAGAAGAATGGCAGGTGCAGCGCTTGGGGTCATCATGGCGATCATCATGACCCACCACATCAGAAAGATCAGCAAGGCATAGCTTGCGCTCCACGCTGCTGCCGGACCCATTTGCATGGGGTCTCCGACCGGGCCGGCCATCCGGGTCATCTCGACTGCGGACATGTTCATCCCGACGCCGGCTATCGTGTACCAGGTTGCACCGAGGATGATCAGAAGGACGCTTCCCAGAACAATCGCGCTGTCCTGTCTCAGCACCCACTCAACCGTCCCGCCCCGGGGCGATGCGTTCTGTTTGGTCATGGGTGTTCTCTGCTTATGCGCCCAATACGCCATGGCCCGAGATGTTCAGATGCGCCAGATGAGCATGGGTTGCGTCAAAGGTCAGCTTGATCTGACCACCTGTCGTTGTCGCACTGCCCGATGCCGCTTCGGCATGGCGGTATTCAAAGCCGTTCGGCAACTGTATCGACGCGCGGTGAGGTGCGCCCGATACGATATGAGGAATCGGATTGACCTCGACATCGAAAACTCCGGCAACCTTGGCGTATCCGCTGCGCTCTTCGCGGTTCCAGTCAAGTTCGATCGGAACAAACAGCGTTTCATGTTTCGTCGGTGCCATGGCGCTGAAGACATACCAGAACGTGGCCATTTCATCCGTATCCTGACCGGTCATGATCGCTTGCAACGCGGTCCGCTGGTCAGATGTTGCGCTTTCATCAATGATCAGCTGCATCTGACCGTTACCTTCATGAATTGGTCCCGGCCAATGATAGACCCCTGCCGCCCGAAGACCGCCCAGATCAGTGTCTCCGTAGTGACCGCTTTGAATGTCAAAGACCACAACCGCCTCGCAATTGCCGTGTGACGGAAGTACGCTGAACTGACACGGGCAACCGAAGTTGCAATTGCAATTGGCCAGTTCTTCGGCCTGAATAGCCCATTCTGTCATGATAGCCCCCCAAGAAAAGTCGCGAAATACAACTCTGCTCGTTGCAGGTTGACCCCATTCACGCTGCCTCGGCCTTCGAGCCTGAATTCGGCTTCTTGGATGGGCGAACTTATCACGAATCCGTGATATGTACAAACAAGACGGCAAATTGCATGCCTTCTTTGGGCTTTACCATCTGCCCGGTCGCGTTGGGGTTGAGCGCAGTATTCGGGATTGCATTCAGCTGTTAGACTTTTGGAACCAATTTGAAGATATGGGAGGTTAATTATGAGCTTTATGAAAACGCTGGCGTCCGTGGCCATTGGTTTTGCTGCGGCCAAGGGCATGGAAAAATATCAGAAGATGGGCGGCATGGCTGGGCTGCAAGACATGATGCAAGGCGCTGGCGGCGGTTTTGGCGTGGATCAGCTGGGCAAAATGGCAGAACAATTCGGTCTGCCCGGTGGCGCGTCAGGCTTGCAGGACATGATGAGCAAGATGGGGATCGGCGGCAACACAGCCGGAGCCGCTGGTTTGGGTGGGTTGTTGAATGCCATGCAGGGGGCCGCCAAGACAGCCAATCAACACACGGGCGACATGATGGAAACCGTGTTTGGTGGCACGCCTGCGGGTGCAGCGATGGAAGAGCAGGCAAAACTCATGCTGCGGGCAATGATTCAGGCAGCCAAGGCGGATGGCGAACTGGATGAACAGGAAAAGGAAATCATTCTGGGTGAATTGGGCGATGATGTCAGCGAGGAAGAGCGCGCTTTTGTGCAAGAGCAGCTGAACGCACCGATTGACGTCATGGGGTTGGCGGCTGATTCTGGTGCGCCGCTAAAAGCGCAGATCTATGCGACTTCCCTGGCTGCGATCCGTCTGGACAACGCGCGCGAGGCGTCTTACCTGCGGCAATTATCCACCGCCCTGGGTCTTTCCGACGCGGAAAGAGACCAGATTCACACGTATATGGGCGCGCCAACCCTGCCCGGGTGAACCTGCACCAGATTCCTGAGCCGGTATCAACCGATTGGCCTTGACATAGGCGGTGCAGCGCGTAAAAGCGCACGCTCATAGGAATTCAACCGAAAGGCCCCTGCCTTTTCGGACGCAGGAGATAACCATGGCGAAGCCGACGACAATCAAGATCCGTCTGAACTCGACCGCGGGCACGGGCCACTTCTACGTGACCAAGAAGAACGCGCGCACCATGACTGAGAAAATGACCATTCGTAAATACGACCCGGTCGTTCGCAAGCATGTCGAGTACAAGGAAGGCAAGATCAAGTAATCTGCCATTCCATTTGGAAATTCCGAAAAAGGGCTCTGTTGCACAGAGCCCTTTTTCAGTTCCGGTTTCCTGATTTCGGCGGATGGCGGGCCTTGGCAGTCCGTTGCAGTGGCGCATCAGCGTTTGGGACAATCGCATCCCCTGCGGCTTGCTTTTTGTGGGAACCTGCAAGTACGCTTCAGCAAACCGCCACAAAATGTTGACCGCCATGAAAAAAATCTTGTTATCCACAATTGCCGTTCTGACCCTAGCGGCCTGTGAAGACCCGTTTAACCGCGAAGGTGTCGGGTTTACTGGAATCGATGGCGAACCGCGCACGATTTCGGACGTACCCGGGGCCGTCGCCTTTCTGCCAGACGCGACCAACGTTCCGGCAGAGCTGGCGGAACTGCGGACAGTCACGCTTTTGAGTGATGAGGTTGAACCGTCCAAGGTGGCTTCGGTTGCAATCGACAATGGCGGGCAGACGCCAAACACTGCTGTTCAACTGCAAGGAAGCGACACAAACCTGTTCCTCAGCACTGTCAGTGTCAACGGCACCTTGTTTGGTGTGCTGCGTACGCGCTCGAACAGTGTGAAGGTCGACAATTCGGTCGGTGTTGGCTTTGCGGAAGAAGCAGAGCGTTTTACCGGCTGTCTGCCGGCTGGTCAGGTCTACCGCAAAGGCACCTCGGAAAAGAGCTCGGGCTTTGCCGTTCCGCTGAATTGCAGCTAACGGACTTCTCTCTCAAGTCCAAAACCCCCGCCGAATTCGGCGGGGGTTTTTGTTTGGTTTACGGAAAACAAAAAGGGCGGACCCGTAAGGCCCGCCCTTGGAAATCGGCTATTCCGGCCGCTTATTCACGATTGCCAAACAGTTGCAGCAGGAACATGAACATGTTGATAAAGTCCAGATACAGGCTCAGTGCGCCCATGATCGCGGCCTTGCCCAACCATTCTTGATCGCCCGAATGGGCCATTTGCAGATAGGTGTTTTTGATGTTCTGCGTGTCATAGGCTGTTAGGCCGGCAAAGATCAGTACGCCCAGAACCGAGATCGCAAACGCCATCGCCGACGAGGCGATGAAGATATTCACGATCGAGGCGACAATCAGGCCGATCACACCCATGATCAGGAATGTGCCCATTGCGGACAGGTCTTTCTTGGTCGTGTAGCCATAAAGCGACAGACCCGCAAAGGCGATTGCAGTGATCAGGAACACCTGAATGATCGATTCGCCGGTGAACACAAGGAAAATCCAGCTGATCGAGACACCCATGACCGCAGCAAAGGTGTAGAACACCAGCTGAGCAGCCGAGGCCGACATACGATTGATCCCGGCGCTAAAGCCAAAGACAAACAGCAGCGGGGCAAACATGATGACCCATCTCAGAGGCGACGCAAACAGCGAGTAACCAAACGACGTCAGATACTTGCTTTCGCTCAGTTGAGCGGCGGCTGCCGACGGATCGGTTGTGGTTGCCAGACCGGCAATTGCCCAGGCCGCTGCAAAGGTGATCAGCATGCCGACGGACATCGTGCCGTAGACTTTGTTCATGTGGGCGCGCAGGCCCTGATCAATCTCGGCGGCGCGCGCGCCGGATGCCGTCCGGATCGTGTCGAATTGTGCCATCAAAGGGTCTCCCTAGTCGTCAAGTTAGAGCGCCCCGGCAGAGCGGGGCGGTTTTCCATCTAAATATCGGCAACACGGGGCTGTGTTTCAAGAGATTCCGGGGGAAAACCGACTAAAACACGCAACAAAAATGCCAACAGGCGACTCGAGGTCGCCCATCGCCATAAAAATATGAGAGTCACATTTACCTTTTCCAGAATTGAGGTGCATCCCAGAAAAAGCGTTTTGCTTCTGCGGATGCTTCCTCGGGGGTGACACCGATATCGTCCAGCACGGCGGCATCCAGCTGTGCCAGCTTTCGCCGCTGTCTGGACAGCTCGAACGCTTGAGAGATCAGGGACACCAAAGAACGTTTGGCTGGTTTGCAGGGATTATGGATTGCGAGTTGAGTCATAACGTGTCCTTTCCGAATTTTTGATGGTTTCGCTGGCTGTCATCAATTTCCTTGATTGATATGGGTGAGTATGACATATTTTAAAAACGAATATTTTTGATGGAACGCATAAGGAATCGTGAAGATGCGAAATCTGGACATTACAACCCTGCGATCTTTTGTGGCGGTGGCGGATCAGGGCGGTGTGACCCGCGCCGCCGGATTTCTGCATCTGACGCAGTCTGCGGTGTCCATGCAGCTCAAGCGACTGGAGGAGCTGCTGGGCCTGGAGTTGCTGGACCGAAGCGGCAGGACAATTGCCCTGACCGCATCCGGTGAGCAGCTGCTGGCCTACGCGCGCCGCATGATTGCCCTGAATGACGAAGTAATCTCGAAACTCACCGATCAGGCCTTTGAGGGCGAAGTGGTTCTGGGCGTTCCCCATGACATCGTCTACCCCGCGATTCCCCGGGTCCTGCAACGGTTCAACGCCGATTTTCCCCGCGTCAGGGTGCAGTTGGTGTCGTCCTATTCACTGCAATTGAAAGACATGTACAAGCGGGGCGAGTGCGATGTGATCCTGACGACCGAACCGTCTTCGGCCGATGGCGCAGAGACCATCGCAGAGCTGCCGTTGCGCTGGATCGGCGCGCCGGGCGGGTCTGCATGGCGCAAGCGTCCGTTGCCCTTGGCGCTAGGACGGCGCTGCTTGTTCAGACCGCAGGTCATATCAGCATTGGATGCGGCCGGAATACCGTGGGAACTGTCCGTGGAAACCGAAAACGACCGGACAATAGAAGCCACGGTCAGTGCCGATCTTGCGGTTCACGCAATGCTGGACGGAACCGAGGCCGCACATCTTGAACAGATCGACTCGGGTGGGGCTCTGCCGGACTTACCTGCACACATGATCAACCTCTACGGTGGCGAGCAGGGCCGGGATGCGGTTGTCGAAGCTCTGGCACAGTTGGTGCGTCAGAACTTCAGATTGCTGGGCGGTACCCAGTTGCGGGCCGTGGTCGGATGACCGCGATCAGGGCGTGATCACGATCTTGCCCGTCGACTTGCGCTCTTTCAGCAACTGCATTGCATGTGCGACATCTTCAAGGGGCAGAACATGACTGATATGCGGTTTTATCCTGCCCTCTGAATGCCACTTGAACAGCGTGTCAAAACTGTTGCGCACAGCTTCGGGGCGGAACTTCAGATAGCCGCCGATATACACCCCGATCACGGCCAGATTTTTGACCAGCAGATGATTGGCCGGAATCTGCGGGATGTCCCCCCCGGCGAATCCGATGGGCAGCAAACGCCCTTCGGGATTGGTGGCCCTGAACGCGGCCTTGAACACATCCCCGCCGATGACGTCATAGACGACATCCGCGCCACCCAGCGATTTGACCCGCTCCCGCAGGTCTTCCGAGGCATCGATCAGATGATCGGCACCAGCGGCACGGGCAACGGCAAGCTTGTTCTCGCCGCGCGCCTGCGCGATGACCGTGGCGCCCATGAGCTTGCCGATTTCGACGGCAGTCAGGCCGACGCCGCCCGCTGCGCCCGTAACCAGAAGGGTTTCACCCGGTTGCAGGCGCGCCCTGTGATCAAGGGCCATGTGACTGGTGGCATATGCGATCTGGATGGCGGCGGCGTCTTCGAATCCGGTGTCGTCCGGCAGCATGATCGCACGATCCGCGTCGAATACACCGTACTCGGCTAACCCACCCTGACCGGAATAGACCGCGATCCGGTCGCCCGGCCTGAGTGTTGAAACGCCGGGTCCGACTGTATCCACGATACCGGCGATCTCCATGCCCAGGGTGAATGGGGCAGGTGGCGTGTCCTGATACGTGCCCGTTTGCATCAGCAGATCGGCGAAGTTCAGGCCGCAAGCTTTTATGGCGACCCGCACCTGACCTTCGCCCGGCTCGGGTATTTTCACGTCACAAAGCTGGGCAGACGCCCCGTCGGATGGAATGCAATAGGCCCGCATATTGTTCCTCAAGAATTTCCGACATAGGCGCGTGTGCCGCCAGAAAAGTCAATCCGTTTGCTGCGCGGGCGCAAAAGGCCCCAATTTTGAAGGAGGACTCAGTTGCAGGAATATGGTTCTGTAAAGGCTTGGGGTAATACAACCACAAATCCCTGTCAGGGGCGTTCGATTCAACCAGCTTGAAAAAAATCTCAAAACCGGCATTATAAACAATCAGTGCTGTAAACGGGGGGCGGTACAGTCCGTATTAGGGAGCGGTTAAGGGGAGCTCTCTAAAACTGCGATATCGGACGTCGCAAAATCCCGTGCAGATGTTTGTGTAGTATAGGAGAATACCAATGACTCATCACGTCGATGTCCATGTGGGCAAGCGCGTTCGGCATCGCCGCTGGCTGATTGGGATGACCCAGCAGCAGTTGGCGCAGCAAGTTGGTATCAAGTTTCAGCAAATCCAGAAATATGAGACCGGTGCCAACCGAATCAGCGCATCCCGCCTGTGGGACATCGCCGAGGCGCTGGATGTTCCGGTCAGCTTTTTCTTTGAAGGCCTGGAAGAAGCCCAGAAAGGCGATGCGGACAAGAAATCCGTCCCTGCCGACCTGATGGGTGACAAAGAGGCTTTGGATCTGGTGCGCTCTTACTATGCGATTCCGGAAAACCAGCGTCGCCGCCTGTTCGAGCTGGCGCGGGTTCTCAGCGAGGTTGCCTGACTGACTTGACTTTGTCGCGGATTGCTCGCACCTCAGGGTCATGCAACCGACGACACTGAGCGATATCGAAATTGCCGAAGAAATGGCCGAAGCTGCGCGTGAGGCCATTCTTCCCTTTTTTCGTCAAACAAATCTGGAAACCGCGAACAAGCTGGCCGACGGGTTCGACCCGGTTACAGTGGCTGACCGCGCCGCTGAACAGGCGATGCGGGAAGTTCTGGCGCGGCGGCGCCCCGATGACGGTGTGCTGGGCGAGGAGTTCGGCGTGCATAAGGGCACCAGTGGCCGCACCTGGGTACTGGACCCCATCGATGGCACCCGTGGGTTTATCAGCGGCACGCCAACCTGGGGTGTTCTGATTGCGCTGAGTGATCAGAACGGGCCTTTCATGGGTGTGATCGACCAGCCGTATATCGGAGAGCGCTTTGTCGGATCGTCTTCCGGTGCTCACATGACCGGTCCGCAGGGCACCAGCAGAATGCAAACGCGCGATACCAGGGCGCTGGATCAGGCAACTTTGTTTACCACGTTCCCCGAGGTTGGAACCCCGCAGGACCGCGCGGGGTTTCAGGCCGTGGCCGAGCAGGTGCAGCTGACGCGCTATGGAATGGATTGCTATGCCTATGCGCTTCTGGCTGCCGGGCAGGCGGATCTGGTGATCGAGGCGGGCTTGAACTCCTATGATATTCATGCGCCGATTGCCGTTATTCAGGCGGCCGGCGGTATTGTGACCGATTGGCAGGGCGGCCCCGCACATCACGGCGGCCGGGCCCTGGCTGCGGCAAACGCTGACCTTCACGCCGCGGCGCTTGAGATACTCCGCCAATTCTGAATTCTGTTGCCCGACGCATCAAAGGCAACTACACCGGTGGTGGCTGGTTCTTGCGCCCGTTTTCCACCGGCCGACGCACTTCTTGCATGAGACGGGCAGATGCAGGAGCGCGAAATGACGGAAACCCTTCTCAAAAATGCTGATTTGATCCTGACGATGGACGAGTCCCGGCAGGAATTGTTCAAGGCCGATATTTTGGTCCGCGACGGGCAGATTGCCCGGATCGGGCAGCGACTGGAAACACAGGGTGAGGTGCATGATGTTTCGGGCTGTCTGGTGACGCCCGGCCTGGTGAATACCCACCACCATCTTTATCAAACTCTGACACGGGCTGTGCCGGGCGGGCAGGATGCGTTGCTGTTTGGGTGGCTGCAAACGCTCTATCCGATCTGGTCGCGTTTCGGGCCGGAGGAAATGTTCACCTCGGCCCAGATCGGTTTGGCGGAACTGGCGCTGTCGGGGTGCACGCTCAGCTCCGATCACCTTTATTTGTACCCCAACGGCGCGCGGCTTGAGGATACGATCGCGGCCGCGTCCGAGTTGGGGATGCGGTTTCATCCAACGCGCGGCGCGATGAGCATCGGCGAGAGCGACGGGGGCCTGCCGCCGGATCATCTGGTGGAAAACGAGGCCGCTATTCTGGACGACATGGTACGTGTCGTGGATGCGTTTCACGACCCGTCGGACGGGTCCATGTGCCGCGTTGGCCTTGCCCCGTGTTCACCATTTTCCGTCAGCCGCGACCTGATGCGCGATGCAGCGTTGCTGGCGCGGGACAAGGGCGTGATGCTGCATACCCATCTGGCCGAGAATGATGAGGATATCGCCTATTCGCAGGCGCAATTCGGCTGCCGCCCGGGGCAATATGCCGAGGAATTGGGCTGGACCGGCCCGGATGTCTGGCACGCCCATTGCGTCAAGCTGGACGGGGCCGAGATTGATCTGTTCTCGCGCTCGGAAACAGGCGTGGCCCATTGCCCCTGTTCAAATTGCCGCCTCGGATCGGGTATCGCGCCGGTGCGGGCGATGCGCGATGTGGGTGTCAAGGTCGGCCTCGGCGCCGATGGATCGGCCAGCAATGACAATGGCAACCTCATGCTTGAGGCACGCCAGGCCATGTTGTTGCAGCGGGTCGCCAATGGTGCGGATGCCATGTCGGCCCGCGAAGCGCTTGAGATCGCGACGCGCGGCGGAGCGGATGTGTTGGGACGTCCCGATTGTGGACGGCTGATGCCCGGAAAACGTGCCGATATTGCGGTGTGGGATACCCGCGGCATCGAAAGCGCGGGCAGTTGGGATCCGGCGGCGCTGCTTCTGGCGGGGCCGATGTCTGTGAAACATCTGTTCGTCGAAGGCCGCCAGATCGTGCGTGACGGGTACATAACGACCATCGATCTGCCCCGCGTGATCGAACACCAGAACACGCTTGCCCGGGCGTTGCAGGCCTAAGCCGCCTGCTGCCCGCCGATCCAGACCTCAGCCACGGCGCGATCATCGCCCATCATGATGGTTGGGAAGATCGCTTCCCAAACGTCTTCTGCATGGGCTTCGCGCTGGGCGATGGCGGGGGTCGAGGCGAGGTCGATCACGACCAGATCCGCCTCCATCCCTCGAGTGATGTTTCCGATGCAATCGTCCATACGCAGGCTTCGGGCCGATCCGACCGTGCCCAACCACAGCAATTGCGCCGGATGCAGGGGACGACCGCGCAATTGGCCGATCTCATAGGCGGCGGCCATGGTGCGCAGCATCGAAAAGCTGGACCCGCCGCCGGTATCCGTGGCCAAACCAATCCGGTGGCCATCATGGATCAGCCCGTTCATGTCGAACAATCCCGATCCGATGAAGGTGTTCGATGTGGGGCAATGAATCAAAGAGGCATCGACCTCGCGCAGCCGATCCCGTTCCCGGTCTTCCAGATGGATGACATGGCCATACAGGCCGTTCTGGCCCAACAGGCCAAATTTCTCGTAGGTGTCCAGATAATCCCTTGTATCAGGGAACAGGGACCGGACCCATTCGATTTCATCCGTTTGCTCGCTCAGATGGGTTTGCATGAGACAATGCGGATGCTCGGCCCAAAGCGCGCCCATGGCCTCAAGCTGTTCCGGGGTTGAGGTCGGCGAAAAGCGTGGCGTGATCGCATAGGACAAGCGGTCGACGCGATGCCATTTTTCCAGCAGGGCGGCGGATTGGTCGTAAGCCGTCTGGGCGGTGTCGCGCAGCCCTTCGGGCGCGTTACGGTCCATGCAGGTCTTGCCGGCGACGACACGCTGCCCACGCTGTTGCGCCGCGGTGAAAAAGGCATCCACGCTTTCAGGGTGAATTGTGCAGAAACTGCACATGGTCGTGGTGCCGTGGGCAGTCGTCAGGTCCAGATACCGGTTGGCGATCTCGGTCGCATAGTCGAAATCGCCGAACTTCATCTCTTCCGGGAAGGTGTAGGTGTTCAGCCAGTCGATCAGCCGTTTGCCCCAGCTGGCGATCATCGCTGTCTGTGGATAATGCACATGCGGGTCGACGAACCCAGCCATGATCAAGCGCGTTCCGTGATCCTTCGTAACCGCGTCAGGATGGGCTTTTTCCAGCGCATCGGCGGTGCCGACATCTGCAATTCGCCCGTGTTCGATCACGACCGCTTCGTTCAGCCGGGCCGCCTCGGTCGGCTCTCCGTCGAAGGGTGAGCCTGTGAAACTCAGAACACGCCCTTTCAAAAGCGTCTTTTGCGCCATTTTCCCTGTTCTCCACCTGTTTGGAACCGCACACCAGCATAGGCGGACGAAAGAAGTGGGTAAATCGGCGCATTGTCATTGTTTTCCGGTAGCTGCTTCTTCTATTTAAGGGCAAATCGTAAAAAAGGGGCAGAGCATGACGACAGGCAGAGACGAAGCCGGACACGATCAGCCCCGGGATGAAGACGCCTATGCGTTGGACCCCAAGGCAGTAGCGGCAATCCTGTACGCGGTCGATATAGACGACCGCGACAAGCTGGTTGAGTTGATGGAGCCGCTGCACTCGGCCGACATTGCCGACCTTCTTGAACAGATCAATCCGTTTGACCGGGCGCGCCTGATCCGCCTGTATGACAAAGAGTTTGACGGCGACATCCTGTCTGAACTGGATGAATCGGTTCGTGAAGAGGTGATCTCGGTTCTGAACCCGGATGTTCTGGCCGAAGCCGTGCGCGAGATGGAAAGCGACGATGTCGTTGACCTGCTGGAAGACCTTGAGGAACCGCAGCAGGAGGCCATTCTGGGCGCATTGGAAGTTTCCGAAAGGATCGCAGCCCAGCAGGCGCTGTCCTACCCCGAGAACTCGGCCGGTCGTCTCATGCAGCGGGAAGTCGTCATGGCGCCGGAACACTGGAGCGTTGGGCAAGCCATCGACTTCATGCGCGCCAATGACGATTTGCCCGAACAGTTCTATCACGTCGTTCTGGTCGATCCGCGCCTGAAACCGGTTGCTCAGGTGACGTTGGGCAAGCTTATGGCGGCGCGGCGTGAAGTGCCGCTACTTGATCTGGCAGAAGACGAGTTTCACATCATCCCTGTCGATCAGGATGAGGAAGACGTGGCTTATGCCTTCAACCAGTATCACCTGATTTCGGCCCCGGTGGTGGATGCGGATGGTCGTTTGGTCGGTGTCATCACCATTGACGACGCGATGGTCGTTCTGGATGAAGAGCACGAAGAGGACATTCTGCGTCTTGCCGGTGTTGGCGACGAAAGCTCGCTGTCCGACAGTGTGGCGGCAACC
>NZ_JBXWSM010000064.1:0-24204 GCF_059613405.1 Ruegeria sp. BHSA118 | reverse complement strand
CTGACTCTGCTGCCCTTTGTGATGCATGGGTTCGACACGATCGACGTCGGGTTTTCGCAGGACGCTGCTCGGCACAGCTATTTGTTCGCTGATGGCGAGGATGTCGGCAATGCCGCGATGATGGTGCACATTCTGGCAGGTTCTTTTCTGGTCGCACTCGTCCCGCTTCAACTGTTGAAGGGGCTGCGGCTCAGGTACAATCGATTTCACCGCATGATGGGAGCCTGTCTGGTGGTGCTGGCATGGATCACCGGGCTGGCGGGCATGAGCTATATTCCCCTGCGTGGAACCATCGGTGGGCCGCTGATGTCTGCCGCCTTCTTTCTGTACGGGCTGTGTCTTTTCACGGCTGCGGTGATGGTGGCGCGCAAGGCTGTGGAAGGGGATCGCGCAGGACATTGGGCATGGGGATTGCGGCTGTTCTGGCTGGCGTTGGGGTCGTGGCTTTACCGCGTCCACTATACGATTTGGTATCTGCTGACCGGAGGGGTGGGGTCAGAGCCCGATTTCTCGGGCCCGTTCGATCTGATTCAGAATTTCGCGTTCTTTCTTCCGTATCTGTTGGCGGTGCAAGTCTGGATCGCCCACAAACGTTCCGCTCATCAAAATGCTCTGGTCACAGGTTCCTGATCTTGTCGGCCCGTAGGGGACACGCGAGATAGACGCCGAACTCGGTCCCGATATCCGCGCTGACCCGCGCGTGAACGGCCCCTTGTCGGTCAAGGAAGCGTTGGTTGTCTTCAACCGGGAAAATCCCTTCATGCCATATGCCAGGATGGATATAGAGCCCCCTTGTTTCGTCACACCAGAACGCCACAACCTTGTCCGGGGTCAGATTGTCGCCAGGCAGGGCCGCGGGCACGATGAAGGGCTTGTTGTCCAGCGGCCAGAACATCTGCCCGCCATCGGGGTGATAGTTCATATGCCACAGCAACACCTGATCCCGTGGGGTCGTTTGCCGGTCGGTTTGCGCCTGCTGAGGGTCGGCGGACCAACCCAGCACGTAATGGCCTTTGACAGCCTCGTTCTCACCGTAAAGCACGTCACCCTGCCAGTCGCATTTGAACGTGCCTTCAACCCAGCCGCCTTCGTCGCCGGTGCCGTCGTCAATCGGTCGCCAGCCCTGCTGCGGCCAGCGTACGATTTCGATTTCAAAGGTTTCGGGGTCGTCGACCAGACAGCCGTACCCTTTGACCGTGCTGTCCGTCGCCCGGATCAGAGGAACCTCGTGCCACGGCAAGGATGGCTTGGAGCTGGCCTCGAAGATGTACTCGGGTGCGGTCATGATGCCCCCAGGTGTTTGTCGACCATGCGCTGCACCATCGGTGCGAAATGGGCGAAATCCGGCGTCTCCATATCCGCCCGTTTGCCGGCCTCATCCAGATACCGGACCTGAATGATCTCTTTCAGGTTGGGATTGGATTCGAAGGCGGCGACTTCTTCGGCGCTCATCGGGCCGCCTTGCAGCTCCAAGGTATGGACCGAGGCGGCAGAGAGGCGGTTGAAATACTCGGGTTTGGTGGCGCACAGATACCGTTTGGCGGCCACGTGATAGCGGCAGCAATCAGTGATGACCGAGGGGAAGAACTGCTCCAGCACCTCGGCGCCCGCGTCCTCATGATGACGGTCTTCGGTGTCATCCGGGTGGTAGGTTCCGAATTCGGACGTGAAATGGCCGATATCATGCAACAGAGCGCCGACGATGATCTCTTCAGGTTGACCGTTCTGTTCGGCAATTGTCGCGCCTTGCAGCATGTGCTGGGCCATGGTGACGGGTTCGCCCAGATATTCCTCACCGCCGCGGCGTTCGAAGATATCCCCGATGAAGGCGACGATATTGTCCCGGTTCAGGGTCGAGAAATCGGGTTTCATTCCGCCGCCTCCGGCTGCGCCATCTCCATTGCCGCCAGTGTGGACAGCAACCCGTCCTTGTCGGCATAGCACCCCTGCAACCAGCGCGAACCCGCGCCGGAATAGCCCAGCCGCGCGTGCAGGACTCGGGTGTTGTCGACGATGAAGCTTTCGCCCGGCTCCAGTTTGAACGACACACCCATCGCCGGATCGTCGATTATCTCGCCCAGTTGGCGGTAAGCCGCGTAGTAGGCCTCCATCTGATCGAAGGGCACATCAACGAAGGGTGCGGAAGAGCGGTTGTTGAAGCGGATGCCAACCAGTTCGCCATCCGGCGACAATTCGATCATCGGACGGCGAGACCGCAGGCAGACACCGTCTGACCCCTTGTATTCAAACCGCGCCGGGTAGCCTGCCAGCAGCGCAAATCCTTCGGGGTCCTGCGCACGCAGCTTTTCGGCAGCGCGAAAGCCGTCGACCACGATCGAGTCGCCCCCTTCGGCGCTGTTTTCCAGACAATAGAGGATTTGCAGCGTCGGCACAGGGTCGCGATAGGGGTTGTCGGTGTGGGCCTGCAAGCCAAGCCCGGTATAGGCGAGGTTGGTCGGGTTCACTTCCGTCCGAACCTCGAAATAAGGGCCATAGTTGGTTTCGCGGACATAGCCGAACAGGTCGGCCACTTTCAAAAGCGACTCTGGTTCGGTTGGCCCGCCCGTCAGCTTGGCAAAGCCGTAACTCGCCACAGACGCCAGCCAGTTGCGTTTGGCCGCAGGGCTGGCATGGACCTCGTTCCAATCGCCAGAGGGTGCGGCGAACCCGCCCTCCCAGGTGATGATGCCGGGGCCGGTGCGGCCCAGCGTGTCGTCCCGTTCGCAATCATAGTTGTGTTCGGCCAGCCATTCGGCCGGGAAGGTAACGGTTTTGTCTTCGGGCTGGAACGTGACCTGAAGGCTGCCCGCGACAACCTCGGCTGAACTGACCGAAATGTCAGCAGGGATATCGCCGATAGTGATCAGTCGCTGGCCGTTGCCCGGGGCGCGTGTTTCCGGGTCCAGCGCGTTGTCACGCAACCAGACGGCGTGAAAGCGGGCTTGCGTTCCTGTGTCGAACGCGACGGTGACGACCGAAGTGTCATGGGTGGCGGTGCGCAGCATTTGGGGTCTCCTGTTCGGCGCGAGCTTTGGTTGAGCAGATACGCTGTTCATGGCATTACGACAATTAATCCTTATTTCGGCTGAGGCTTGGAAAATCTAATGACTAAGAAAAAGACCGGACTACCGCCACTGGACTGGCTGCGCGTGTTCGAGGCCGCCGGGCGTCTTGGTGGGTTCTCGGCAGCAGCCAAGGAGTTCGGGCTGACGCAGGCCGCTGTCAGCCAGCGGATCGGCAACCTCGAAGCCTGGCTGGGCCGATCCTTGTTCGTGCGCGAGGCGCGGGGCGTGTCACTGACGGTCGAAGGTGAAAGCTATCTGCCCTTGGTGCAGGACAGCCTTCGCGCGCTGGAGCGCAATACCGAGGACCTGTTTGGCAAATCCCCGCGCGAGCTGCGCGTGGCCGGCTTGTCGTCGAATATCCACGCATTGGTCCTGCCGGCGCTGACCCGGTTTCACGAGATGCAGCCAGGGGTTCGGGTAATGACCGACTCGGTCGCGCGCCGGTCGTCTTTGGACGAAGAACGAACCTGGCTGCAAATCCGATATGGTCGGGGCATCTGGGCCGGGCGTGATGCCGCCCTGATCGCGCCTGAGGTCCTTGCACCCATGGCGCCGCCGGGTGTTGACTGGGGCGCCCCATTGATTGATCTGCGCGGAGAACGCCCCGGCTGGAGAGAGTGGAGCCAGAAAAACGGCCAGCAAGACCTGCCGCAATCAAAAATCAGCTTTGATTCGATGGAACATGCGATTTCGGCTGCGCTGCGCGGCATGGGTGTGGTTTTGGGATCGGTGCCCTTGGCCCTTGCCGATCTGCAAGAGGGGCGGTTGCGCCGGCTGGATTTACCCGAATTGCACACCAAAGACGGGTACTGGCTGACCTGGCCTGAAGACCGGGCGAAGTCCAGAAAACAGCGTGCCCTGATCGAGGATTTCCTCAAGGCGCTGCGTGGTTGACCGTTCAGAAATCGATGGCGATGCCCTTCTTTTCCCAGTCACCGTAACGGGCGGGGTCCGGCCCGTCCCGGCCACCCAGTTCTTTCGGCAATTCCCGGGCTTTGGCTTTGGCTTTGCGGCGGCGTTCTTCCGCTTCGGCCAGTGCACGCTGGGCGGCGGGGGGCAACTCCTTGTGGTCGTCACTCATGACATTGGGTTCCTTTCCTTGCGCAGTCTTGATATACGCCCGCGTCCGCCATTGGCAATGCGGGCGCAGGTCACATGAAGGCGGTACCATGTCTAACAGCGCGACAGCAGCACGGCGCAGCGCAATCTATCTTCTGGATCAGGTTCTGGGCGAAGGTCGCCTGTTGTCTGAATGCCTGGCTGCGGGTGCTTTGGATCGGTTGGGTCCAGAGGATCGCGCGCGCGCGCAGCGGTTGGCATCCGAAACCCTGCGCGGGCTGGAGCGCGCCGACCGTCTGCTGGACAACCACCTGAACCGAACACCCGCCCTGACCGTACACAACGCGCTGAGGTTGGGCGCGGTCGAGCTGTGCAACGGGGAAGCCGCGCATGGGGTGGTGAACTCCATGGTTGAAATCATCAGCCGCTCGCGCAAGCACGGGCGTCTGAAAGGGCTGGTGAATGCCGTTTTGCGCAAGGTGGCGTCCGAGGGTCCCGAAGCATGGCCGAAAATGCGTGTCCCGCGCCTGCCGGAGTGGCTGCGGGACCCCCTGATCGCGGCGTGGCGTGCCGAAGCGGTTGCCGGAATGGAGCAGGCACATTTCGCGGGTGCGCCACTGGACCTTACCATGAAACCCGGGGCGGAAGGCCCTTCAGGCGAGATCCTTCCGACCGGGACGGTGCGGTTGCACGATGCGGGTCAGGTCTCGACCCTGCCGGGGTACAAGGCCGGAGACTGGTGGGTGCAGGATGCGGCAGCCGCATTGCCGGTTCGCGTTCTGGCCCCGAAGGCGGGCCAGAAAGTGCTGGATCTGTGTGCGGCGCCGGGTGGGAAAACGATGCAGCTTGCGGCCGCAGGGGCCGATGTCACGGCACTTGACGTGTCGGAATCACGCATAGAACGAGTGCGCGAAAACCTCGCCCGGACCGGGTTGCAGGCAGAGGTCATCGTGGGTGACGCGCTGGACCATCAGGGTCAGTACGACGCAATTTTGCTGGACGCGCCCTGCTCGGCCACGGGTACGATCCGCAGGCATCCTGACTTGCCATTTGCCAAGGATGGCTCGGAATTTGGCGGATTGATCGAATTGCAGGCGCAGATGCTGGCCCATGCGTGGACGCTGCTGAAACCCGGCGGGCGGCTGGTCTATTGCACCTGTTCGCTATTGCCGGATGAGGGCGAGGTTCAGATCGAAGACGCGCTGGGCATGTATTCGGACATGCGTGTTGATCGCGAGGCACTGAAGCTCTCCGGCATCGAAGACAATTGGATCACCGAGGAAGGCGGCCTGCGTCTACGGCCCGACTACTGGCCCGATCGCGGGGGTATGGACGGGTTCTATATCGCCTGCCTGAACAAATCCGCCTGAGCGCACGCTTTTCGATGACTTGACGATCGGCGCGGTCTATCGTTGGGTCTCAAGCGCCAGCAGAGCGCAAGGGGCAGAGTAACACGCGCATGTCAAATTCGGACACCATGGCCAGTCGGTGGATGCGGTTTCAAAACCGTTTCTATGCGCGCCTGAGCCAGCGGCAAAAGGCGGTCACAGGGTTTGTTGCGCAACCGGATCCGCGCTCGGTGGGTTCGTTCGCACGTGGCCGGCAACTGGTTGCCGGAAATCTGTTGTTCGCCGGGTATCTGGTCGAGGCCGAAGATACCGGGCTTTGGGACGTCACCGCCCCCAGTGCCGGCTTTGACGAAGAACGTCACGGCTTTGCGTGGCTGGATGATCTGGCCGCGGTCGGAGACATGCGCGCGCGGGAAAAGGCGCAGCGCTGGGTCTGGGGGTGGATCGAATCTCATGGGCGCGGGCAAGGGCCCGGCTGGGCGCCTGATCTGACCGGACGTCGGGTGATGCGCTGGATCAACCACGCGCTTATTCTGCTGCGAGGGGCGGATGAAGAACAAAGCAAACTGTTTTTCCGCTCGCTGGCGCAGCAAACATGGTTCCTGTCCAAACGCTGGCATGCCGCGACCCCGGGACTGCCCCGGTTCGAGGCGCTGGCCGGACTGGTACAGGCCGGGCTGGCGCTGGAGGGGCTGGAGCGGATGGCCGACCCGGCCCTGCGCGCCCTGGCCGGGGAATGCGACCGTCAGGTGGATGCGCAGGGCGGAATTCCAACCCGCAACCCGGAAGAATTGCTCGAGGTTTTCACGCTGCTCAGCTGGACTTCGGCGGCGTTGAATGATCTTGGTCGCGGGACGCCTGCCGCTCAGGCCAATGCGATCAAACGGATCGCGCCGACCCTGCGCAGCCTGCGCCATGCAGATGGGGCGTTGGCACGGTTCCATGGCGGTGGGCGCGGTGTCGAGGGGCGACTGGAACAGGCCCTTGCGCAAAGCGGCGTCAAGCACAAGGCGGCAACCGAACTGCCAATGGGTTATGCCCGCTTGTCTGCTGCGCGCACCACGGTGATCGTGGATGCCAGCGTGCCGCCGTCGGGGGCGGCCTCGTACAATGCGCATGCCTCTACTCTGGCGTTCGAGCTGACCTCGGGGCGGCGGCCGCTGATCGTGAATTGCGGGTCGGGGGCTAGTTTCGGTTTGGAATGGCGCCGTGCAGGACGGGCGACGCCGTCGCACTCGACGCTTTGCCTGGATGGGTTCTCAAGCGCCCGGCTGGCCAACCCGGTGCCGGGGCGTGAAGCGCAGGCGCTGGTCGACGCGCCACAGGAGGTGCCCGTTGATTTCGAGGATGCGTTCGAGGGCATCCGCTTTATGGCGGGGCATGATGGGTATGCCAAGGTTTTTGGTCTGACCCATGCGCGGACTTTTGAATTGCGATTTGATGGGCGCGAGCTGACGGTCGAGGATATTCTGCTGACGGCGACCGACAAGGCAAAGCGTCAATTTGACAAGGCGATGGACGCTTCGGGCCTCAAAGGCATTGGCTATGACATCCGGTTTCACCTGCATCCGGATGTCGATGCGGCGCTGGATTTGGGCGGCGCGGCGGTGTCGATGGCGCTCAAAAGCGGTGAAATCTGGGTTTTCCGCCATGATGGCGTGGGAAAATTATCTGTTGAACCAAGTGTTTATCTAGAAAAAGGCCGTTTAAAGCCACGCGCGACAAAACAGATCGTTCTATCTGGCCGCGCAATGGAGTATGCGACGCGCATCCGGTGGACGCTGAGCAAGGCGCAGGATACAGCCTATGCCGTGCGCGATACGCACCGGGACGAGCCCAAGTTTGACTGACGCCAAAAGGACCTTTGGACCCATGACCGATCTTCACCCCGTGCGCCGCGCGTTGCTTTCCGTATCCGACAAAACCGGGCTGATCGAGCTGGGCAAGGCGCTGGCCGAGCGCGGGATCGAACTGTTGTCGACCGGCGGTACCGCCAAGGCGCTGCGCGATGCAGGGCTTGCGGTGAAGGATGTCAGCGAGATCACCGGGTTCCCCGAGATGATGGATGGCCGGGTCAAGACCCTGCACCCGATGGTGCATGGAGGGTTGCTGGCCCTGCGCGACAATGACACCCACGTCGCGGCGATGGACGAACACGGCATCGGCGCCATCGACCTGCTTGTGGTGAACCTCTATCCATTCGAAGCGACGGTCGCCAAAGGCGCGGGCTATGACGAATGTATCGAGAATATCGATATCGGCGGCCCGGCGATGATCCGCGCGGCCTCAAAAAACCATGCCTTCGTGAACGTGGTGGTGGATGTCGAGGATTACTCGTCGCTTCTGGATCAGCTGGAAGAGAATTACGGCAAAACGTCCTATGGCTTCCGCCAATGGCTGGCGCAAAAGGCGTATGCTCGGACCGCCGCGTATGACACCGCTGTTTCAAACTGGATGGCCGACGCGCTGCAACTGGACGCCCCCAAGCGCCGCGCATTTGCCGGTGAGCTGAAACAGACCTTGCGCTATGGCGAGAACAGCCACCAGCAGGCCGCGTTCTACGCCGACGGCACCAACCGCCCCGGCGTCGCCACCGCCGTTCAGCATCAGGGCAAGGAACTGAGCTACAACAACATCAACGACACCGACGCGGCGTTTGAGCTGGTGGCCGAGTTTGATCCGGCGAAAGGCGCGGCTTGCGCCATCATCAAACATGCCAACCCCTGCGGTGTTGCCATAGGCGCGACCTTGCTGGACGCGTATAAGTCGGCTTTCGACTGCGACCGCACCTCGGCCTTCGGCGGGATCGTGGCGTTGAATCAGCCCCTGGACGCCGAAACCGCGCAGGAGATCACCGGGATTTTCACCGAAGTCGTGATCGCCCCCGGCGCATCGGATGAGGCCAAGGCGATTTTTGCCGCCAAGAAGAACCTGCGCCTGCTGACGACCGAAGCGCTGCCTGATGTGACCGCCGGCGGGAAAACCGTGCGTCAGGTGGCCGGCGGGTTGCTGGTGCAAGACAAGGATAACGGCTTTGTCGGCATGGACGACCTCAAGGTCGTGACCAAGAAAGCCCCGACCGAGGAACAGATGCGTGACCTTTTGTTTGCCTGGAAAGTGGCCAAACACGTCAAATCCAACGCCATCGTCTATGTCAAAGACGGCGCCACCGTGGGCGTCGGCGCGGGCCAGATGAGCCGTGTGGACTCGGCCCTGATCGCCGCCAAGAAAGCCGAACGTATGGCCGACGCGCTGGGCTTGGCCCAACCGCTGACCATCGGTTCGGCCGTTGCTTCGGACGCGTTTTTCCCCTTCCCTGACGGCCTGATGGAAGCGGCCGAGGCAGGCGCAACCTGTGTGATCCAGCCCGGTGGGTCCATGCGTGACGATGACGTCATCGCCGCCGCGGATGAGGCGGGCCTGGCCATGGTCTTTACCGGCATGCGCCATTTCCGTCACTGATGCGGTCACGCCTGCTTCTCTGGGCGGCGCTGGCCGCCTTTGCGATCGACCAGATCAGCAAATATCTGGTCGTTCATGTCATGCGCGTGGCCGATCAGCCCGGCGGCATTGATGTTGTGCCGCCGCTGCTGGTGTTCAAATACGGCGAGAACCGCGGCATCAATTTCGGGCTGCTGCAAGGAAACTCGGAGGCTGCGCGCTGGATTCTGATCGGTATTTCCCTGGTGATCTGTGTTGGCGTGCTTGTCTGGCTCAGCCGTGCAGCCCATTCAGGGCTGATGTTGTTTTGCGGCGGCCTACTGATCGGCGGTGCGCTTGCGAATGTGGTGGATCGGGCTCTTTACGGCTTTGTTCTGGATTTCCTGAACATGTCCTGTTGCGGCATCAACAATCCGTTTGTTTTCAACCTCGCAGATGTCTTCATATTTGCAGGAGCCATCGGGCTGGTGCTGTTTGACGGTAAAAAGGCCTCGTGACGCGCGGAATGATATGCGATAAAAGCGCCTGAAACAGGCTGGAGACACCAATGCGGATGCCGCGCGCCCTATTTGTTTTGACTGTTGCCGCTGCGGTTGCGGCGTGTTCGAATCCCGGTCTGCGGGATCTGGCGCCTCCGGGCCCGGGGCCGGATGAGTTTTCCGTGTTGCCGGTCAAGCCGCTGACCCAACCTCAGGACTATGCGTTCTTGCCTGCACCCACGCCGGGTGGCGCGAATCTGACGGATCCGAACCCAAATGCCGATGCGGTGGCTGCGCTGGGCGGCAATGCTGCTGCGCTGAACCCGAATACGGCTGTGCCATCCTCGGATGCAGCGCTTGTCACGGCCTCCAGCCGCTATGGTGTTTCCCCCGATGCGCGGCAGGTGGTCGAGGCTGATGACGCCGCGTTCCGCAAACGCCGGGGGCGTTGGACCGGTCTGCGTCTGTTCCCGGTCGACCGCTATGGTCAGGTTTACGAAAAACAATCGATCGATCCGTTCGCGGAAACAGAAGCCGCCCGTCGGGCCGGGATCGAAACCCCTTCTTCGCCGCCGGGTGAATAATTCTTAACTTTCCGTCATCGGGCTTGAACCCGGGCCGCGTCACCGTAGTTTGAATACCAGAAACGAAACGGAGGATGCCCTATGGTTCGGGCCTTGGCCTTGTCGGCTGCCCTGATCGCTGCCGCCCCGGTATTTGCCGAGGACGGGAAAGAAGCGGTCACCACATTCACTTTGGACAACGGCATGGATGTCGTCGTGGTCGAAGACCACCGTGCCCCGGTCGTGCAACATATGGTCTGGTACCGCGCCGGATCGGCGGATGAGCCGATCGGATCATCCGGCGTGGCGCATTTCCTGGAGCACCTGCTGTTCAAAGGCACCGACACGCTGGCCCCGGGAGAGTTCTCTGCCACTGTTGCTGCCAATGGCGGCAATGACAACGCCTTCACCTCGTATGACTACACAGCCTATTTTCAGCGTGTCGCCGCCGACAGGCTTGAACTGATGATGCGGATGGAATCCGACCGGATGCGGAACCTTCGACTGAGCGAAGAGGACATTCTGACCGAACGGGACGTGATCCTTGAGGAACGCAACCAGCGCACCGAAAACAACCCGCGCGCCCTGTTCGGCGAACAGATGAGTGCGGCCCAGTATCTGAACCACCGCTACGGCGTGCCGATCATCGGCTGGATGCACGAGATGGAGGATCTGGACATGGAGGACGCGCTGTCCTTCTACCAGACCCACTATGCGCCCAACAACGCCATTCTGGTGGTCACGGGCGATGTCGATCCCGCTGAAGTCCGCGCGCTTGCCGAACAGTATTACGGTGTGATTCCCGCCAACCCGGACCTGCCCGAGCGGGTACGGTCCCAAGAGCCGCCGCAAACGGCCGAGCGCCGCCTGACCTTCAAGGACCCGCGCGTCGCCCAGCCTTACGTTCAGCGCAGCTATCTGGCCCCCGAACGCGATCCGGGTGAACAGGAAAAAGCGGCGGCTCTGTTTCTGCTGGCCGAGTTGCTGGGCGGCAGCACGACGTCTTACCTGAACGAAAAGTTGCAGTTTGATCAGCGAAAGGCCGTCTATGCCGGAGCGTTCTATCGCGGTGTTTCGTTGGATGACACGACCTTTGATCTGATCGTCGTTCCGGCCGAGAGTGTTTCCCTGCAAGAGGCCGAAGACGCCATGGACCAGGCCGTGGCCGACTTCATCGCCGAAGGTGTGAACGAAGACGATCTTGAGCGCATCAAGATGCAGCTGCGCGCCGCCCAGACCTATGCGCGCGACAACGTGGACGGCATCGGCAACCGCTATGGCCGGGCCCTGACCAGCGGCCTGACCGTCGACGATGTACAGGCCTGGCCCGAGATCCTTCAGGCCGTGACCGGGGATGAAATCATCGCCGCAGCCCGCGAAGTTCTGCAACCCGAGGCGTCGGTCACCGGCTGGCTGATGCGCGATGACGAGGTGACGCAATGAAACGGTTTGTTGCAACGCTGATTGCCTGTCTGGTCGCGCTGCCGGCTTTGGCCGAGATCGAGATCGAAGAAGTGACCTCGCCCGGTGGCATCAAAGCCTGGCTGGTCGAGGATCATTCCATCCCATTCACCGCGCTGGAGTTGCGGTTCCGTGGTGGTACGTCACTGGACGACCCTGACAAACGCGGCGCGGTCAACCTTATGAGCGGCCTGATCGAAGAAGGCGCGGGCGACATGGATGCGCGGACTTATGCCCGCAAGCTGGAGGCTCTGGCGGCTTCTTTCCGATACAATGCCGGCGACGATTCAGTTTCGATTTCCGCGCGTTTTCTGTCCGAAAACCGGGGTGAAGTGGTCGATTTGCTGCGCACGACGATCCACGAACCGCGTTTTGATCAGGATGCGGTTGACCGGGTGCGCGCGCAGATTCTGTCGGGCCTGCGCTCGGACCAGACTGACCCGAACGAAATTGCAGGTCTCACCTTTGCGCAGATGGCTTACGGCGATCACCCCTATGGATCCGAAGGGAAAGGCACCATCGAAAGCGTCTCGGCCCTGACCCGTGACGACGTGGTCGCGGCTTATGAAGGCGTGTTCGCCAAGGATCGTCTGTATGTGGGGGCCGTCGGCGATATCACGGCAGAGGAACTGGGTATCCTGCTTGATACCCTGCTTGGCGACTTGCCGGACACCGGCAAGCCCATCCCGGGCAAGGCCGAGGTGAACATTCCCGGCGGCGTCAGCGTTGTCGAATTCGACACGCCTCAGTCCGTGGCCTTGTTCGGTCAGGCCGGGATTGATCGGGATGACCCGGATTTCTTTGCGGCCTTCGTTCTGAACCACATTCTTGGCGGCGGCGGGTTTGAAAGCCGGCTGATGCAGGAGGTGCGCGAAAAGCGCGGCCTGACCTATGGGGTCGGGACTTATCTGGTGCCCAAGGATCTGGCCTCGGTTTATCTGGGGTCGGTCTCATCGGCCAATGACCGCATTGCCGAGGCGATAGAGGTAATTCGCAACGAATGGGCGCGCGCCGCCGCCGAAGGGGTGACGCAGAAGGAACTGGACGATGCCAAGACCTATCTGACCGGCGCCTATCCGCTGCGGTTCGATGGCAATGGTCAGATTGCTGCGATCATGGTCGGAATGCAGATGGAAGGCCTGCCAATCGACTATATCGCCACCCGCAATGACAAGGTGAACGCGGTGACATTGGACGATGTGAACCGGGTTGCTGCCGAACTGCTCGACCCGGACGGTCTGCACTTTGTCGTCGTTGGCAAGCCGGTGGGACTGGAAACAACGAACTGAACTGCAAGGGGTAAGCTGCGGCTCACCCCTTTTTCATACTCCGCAGCATATCGCCCATCATCTGCCCGAACTTGCCCGATCCGCGCTGATAGAGTGCCCCGTCCACGGCCAGAACCGTACCGCTGATATAACTGGCCAGATCCGAGCTGAGGAACAGGCAGGCATTGGCCACGTCCCTCGTGGTGCCCCAGCGGCCCAACGGCACGTCCTTGCGCAGTTCTTCGTGGGCGTTTTGGGTGGGCGCAAGGCGTTTCGCACCTTCGGTGCCTTCGATGAACCCCGGCACAACCGAATTCACCCTGATCCCCTCGACACCCCATTCCATCGACAGCGTGCGGGTGATCTGATCCACCCCTGCCTTGGCGGCGCAGACATGGGACTGGCCCTCATACGGCAGATAGGATTGCGGGGCCGAGATATTGATGATGCTGGCACCGGGGCGTTTGAGGAACGGATACGCCCCCTTCATCACGTGGATCGTGCCCATCAAGTCGATATCGATCACGGTCTTGAACGCGTTGACTGACATTTCGGACGCCAGCGCCGGGAAATTGCCCGCCGCGCCCGAAACCAGCACGTCGAAATCGCCGAGCGCCGCGTGGAACTGTTTCAGCCCCTCCGCGACCGCCTCGGCTTCACGCACGTCAAAGGCCGCGCCGATGGCCTCGGCCGCGCCTGCCGCCTTCAGCGCAGCGACGGTGTCATCCACCTTGTCCTGAGACCGGCTGGCCACGGCCAGTTTCGCACCCGAGGCCGCGAAGGCCTCGGCGATGCCCCGGTTGATGCCACTGGTGCCACCAATGACGATGACGGTTTTTCCCAAAAAATCCATGTAGGCCTCCCTTGGCGGGAGCCCTATTCTCCGTAGGGCACCCAGATGTTTTTCACTTCGGTCGAAGCCTGAAGGAAGCGGCGGGAATGGTCCATGCCCCAATCGAATGCCGTGGCGTTATTCACCCAGGTCCGTTTCAGGTTCCCGGCTGAAACAACCTCGATCTCTTTCGACAGGTCGGTGGACGAGAACGACCAGACCGCGTCGACATTCAGATGCGAGGCCAGGGGTTTGGCCAGTTCCGCATGGCTGCCCGTCAGGATGTTGACCACGCCAGCGGGCATGTCCGAAGTCTCAAGGATCTGGTAGAAATCCGTCGCCGCAAGCGGGTAGGGCTCGGAAGCCACCAGAACCACGCGGTTGCCCATCGCGATCGCAGGCGCCATGGCCGACACCAGACCCAGCAGCGGTGCCTCATCCGCGCAAAGCGCGCCAATCACGCCCACCGGTTCCTTCATCGCAATCGCCACGCCCCGGATCGGAACACCATGCACCTGACCGTCATACTTGTCGGCCCAGGCAGCAGCGGTGAACAGGCGCTGGATCGCGGCGTCGACCTCTTTCGCGCCGTCCTTGCGACCGGTCATCGCGTCGATGCGAAGCGCAAACTCGTCGGAACGGGCCGAGAGGTTTTCACCGATGTAATACAGGATCTGCGCGCGCAGATGGCCGGTGGACTTGGACCAGCCTTTTGCGCCCGCCGCGGCCTCAACTGCGTTGCGCACGTCCTTGCGGTTGGCGAGACCCACATGGCCCAGCAGGCCGGACTTGCCCCAGACCGGTTTCGAATAACCACCATCGGGCCGCGCCTGCTTGCCGCCGACATACAACTTGGCAGTGCGGTCAATCGGGTCGACCGGTGCCCCTTCGCCCATGGCTGCCTCGACCTTTGCCAGCGGCTTGGCCTTACCCTTGGGTCTGGTATAGGCGGTCAGCCCTTCCCAACCACCTTCGCGGCCAAAGCCGCTTTCGCGGACCCCACCGAACCCGGCAGCGGCGTCAAACAGATTGGTGGCATTCACCCAGACGACGCCCGCAACCAGCTTGGGCGCGATATCCAGCGCAAGGTTCACATTCTCGGTCCAGACGGTCGCCGCCAGACCATACCGGGTGTTGTTGGCCAGCTCGACAGCCTCTTCCGGTGTGCGGAAAGTCGAAGACACCAGCACCGGGCCAAAGATCTCTTCCTGCATCAACGGGTCCGAGGTCTCGAGCCCCGAGATCAGTGTCGGCGGGTAGTAGCAGCCGTTTGCGGGAAGATTGCAGGCAGCTTGATGCACATGGCCCGCTGTGTTGCTTTCGACCATTCCTTTGATGGTCTGCAACTGAACCGGGTCCACAACCGCGCCCACGTCGATACATTTGTCCAGCGGATTGCCGACGCGCAGCGTGTCCATCCGGGCGCGCAGCTTATCGTGGAAACGGTCGGCGATGCCTTCCTGCACCAGCAGGCGCGAACCCGCACAACAGACCTGACCCTGATTGAACCAGATCGCATCCACCAGCCCTTCGATGGCCGAGTCGATATCGGCGTCATCAAAGACGATGTACGCGGATTTGCCGCCCAACTCCAATGTCAGTTCCTTACCAGATCCGGCAGTGGCCTCACGGATGCGGCGGCCCACAACAGTCGAGCCGGTAAAGGCAATCTTGTCCACGTCCGAGGCCACGATCATCTCGCCCACGGCACCGTCTCCGGTGACGATGTTGACGACACCTTTCGGCAGACCGGCCTGTGTGCAGATATCGGCAAATAACAGCGCCGTCAGCGAGGTATATTCAGCGGGTTTCAGAACCACCGTATTTCCCATTGCCAGCGCAGGCGCGATCTTCCACGCCAACATCAGCAGGGGGAAGTTCCACGGAATGATCTGACCGCACACTCCCAGCGCTTCAGCGTCGGGCAGCTCGCCTTCCATCAGCTGCGCCATACCGGCGTGGTAATAGAAATGCCGCTGCGCCAGCGGAATATCGATGTCACGCGATTCCCGGATCGGTTTGCCGTTGTCGAGGCTTTCCAGCACCGCAAACAGACGCGAATGCTTTTGCAGCAGGCGCGCAATTGCATACAGATACCGCGCACGGCCCGCGCCGCCCAGTTTCTCCCATTTCGGCTGAGCCTTGCGCGCGGCGGCAACAGCGGCGTCCACGTCGGCCTGCTTGGCCTGCGTCAGCTTGGCCAGAACCTCCCCGGTCGCCGGGTTGCGGCTGTCAAACCCTTTGCCCGGCTTGGTGAAAGCACCATCGATATAGTGTCCGAACTTGTCGCCCTGATCGACCAGCCAGGCCAGTGCCTCGGCGGCGCTTTCGGGGGTGGGGCCGTATTCCATGGTCTCAAAAATCTCTTTGACTGTCATGACTTCATCTTTTCCCAAATACTCACTGTCCAGACATACCCACGAGCTCAGCCCATCGAGTGTCTGTAACCAGCCGAGTAAGCCCCGGTGACATAGTGTTCCAACTGCCGCTCGATATCGCCCAGCAACGATGAGGCGCCAAAGCGGAACAGATCCGGTTCCAGCCAGCGATCACCCAGCTCGTCCTTGATCAGCGACAGATAAACCAGCGCGTCCTTGGCTTTCGAAATACCACCCGCAGGCTTGTAGCCGACCCGATATCCGGTGCGGTCATAATAGTCGCGGATCGCGCGGATCATCACCAACGACACGGGCAGGGTGGCGTTGACGCTTTCCTTGCCGGTCGAGGTCTTGATGAAATCCGCCCCGGCCATCATGCACACCAGCGAGGCGCGCGCGACATTGCGCAGGCTACCCAATTCTCCGGTCGCAAGAATGGCTTTGACATGGGCATCGCCACAAGCCACGCGGAACGCCTTCATCTCATCATACAGGGCCTGCCAGTCCCCCGACAGCACGTGACGGCGCGAGATTACGATGTCGATTTCCTCGGCCCCGGCCTTCACGCTTTCCTCGATCTCAGCCACGCGCAGATGGAACGGGGACAGGCCTGCGGGAAAGCCGGTGGACACGGCAGCGACCGGAATGCCAGTGCCTTTCAGAGCGTCTACGGCGGTTTCGATCATGTCGTGATAGACACAAACCGCCCCGGTTGTGATCGGCGGCATGTCCAGCGCCTGAAGAACCGAAGGCGCAACCGGCTGACGGGCCTTTGCACACAGGCGGCGCACACGGCCCACCGTATCATCGCCCGACAGCGTGGTTAGGTCGATCATCGTGATGGCTTTCAGCAGCCACGCAGCCTGATATTCCTTCTTGACCGAACGGCGGCCCGGCAATGTGGCCGCACGGCGTTCAATCGCGGAAGTATTGGCCTGAACGGCGCGCACCCAGTCCAGATCCAGTTCCATTCCGGGGTTCCGGGGTTCGGTCACTTGCGGCAGATGCGCGGTGCGCACGGGGCTTTCTGAGCTCTGCGTATCCATTGTCACGTCCTTTGGGAGGTTTGCGACAAAATCGCACGGGAGACCGGGGAATGGAAGATGCAGGTGGGCAATGTTTGGATAATTTTTGACCAAATGGACAAAATACAGCCACTTTCTTGCGAATAATTCGCATTAGCGTTGACTTACTTGCGAATGGTTCTCATATTCAGTTCGAACGCGATGCAAAAACTGAGGTAGAAGATGATTCGCCGGAATTTTCTTGCGGTATTGGCGCTGGCCTTTTCCTTGCCGGTCACGGCCTGGGCCGATGCCCCCCTCAAGATTGTGGCCACGACGGGTATGATTGCCGACGCGGCACGTCAGGTTGGTGGTGATCAGGTTGACGTCAAGGGGCTGATGGGGCCGGGCGTCGACCCGCATGCCTATCGTCAGACCCGCAGCGATATCGTGGCAATGACGCGTGCGGATCTGATCCTGTGGCATGGTTTGTACCTCGAAGCGCAGATGGAAGATTTCTTCCATGACCTTGAACGCAAGCGGACCGTGGTTGCAGTTGCCGAAGGTATCGACACGTCGAAGCTGCGCGCGCATGACGATTATGCCGACAAATATGATCCGCATGTTTGGATGACGCCCGAATTGTGGCGCGACGTTGTGCTTGAAGTTCAGGCAGCCCTCACCGAGGTCCGTCCTGAAGCGGCCGAGGTTTTTGCAGCGAACGCGCAGGCTCACCTGGCAGATATCGATCGTCTGACAGCCTATGCAGATCAAGTTCTGGCGTCCGTTCCCGACAACAACAAGGTTCTTGTAACCGCCCATGATGCCTTTGGTTACTTTGGTGAAAGTTTCGGGTTCGAGGTTCTGGGAATTCAGGGCATCTCGACCCAGTCCGAGGCGGGACTGAACCGGATAGGCGAATTGGTCGATCTGCTGGTTGACCGCAAGATCACGGCTGTTTTCGTCGAAAGCTCGGTCTCGGATCGTTCAATCCGCGCGCTGATCGAGGGCGCGGCCGCCAAGGGACATGAGGTGCACGTGGGGGGCGAGTTGTTCTCGGACGCCATGGGTGAAGAAGGAACCTATGAAGGCACCTATCTTGGTATGCTGGATCATAACATCACGGTCATTGCCAGTGCTTTGGGTGGCGATGTGCCAGATCGAGGCATGGACGGTAAACTGTCGGCGGGGTTTTGATCGATGCTGGGCCTGATCAGCAATGAAGGCGTGACCGTTGAAGACAACGGGTTGGCCGACAGCCCCCTTGCCCTGCGCGGCCTGACGGTCTCATACGGCCAGAAACCTGCGGTGTTTTCAGTTGACATGACCGTACAGCCCGGGGCGATGACCGCGATCATCGGGCCGAACGGGGCTGGGAAATCCACATTGCTCAAGGCGGCGCTTGGCATCGTTTCCCCTTTGTCAGGTAAGGTGACCGTGTTCGGCCAGCCATTGGGCACGCAGCGCGCGCGCATTGCCTATGTTCCTCAGCGCGCCAGCGTGGATTGGGATTTTCCAACGCGCGTCATCGATGTTGTTCTGATGGGTCTGTCGCGCGAACTTGGCTTGCTGGGCCGCGTGCGTGCCCGCCACAAGGCGTGCGCAATGGATTGTTTGCACCGTGTGGGAATGCGGGATTTCGCGGATCGCCAGATCGGGCAGCTGTCCGGCGGGCAGCAGCAACGCGTGTTTCTGGCGCGCGCACTGGCGCAAGGCGCTGATCTGTATCTTCTGGACGAACCTTTTGCAGGCGTCGATGCCGCCACCGAGAAAGCCATTATCTCGGTTCTGAAATCCCTGAAAGAGGCGGGCAAGACGGTTGTCGTGGTGCATCACGACCTTGCGACCGTGACCGATTACTTCGACCATGTCTTCCTGATCAACACCCGCAAGGTGGCCGAGGGACCAGTGGCCGAGGCCTTCACGGCGGAAACGTTGCAATCAGCATATGGCGGTCGACTGGCAACCGCGCAGATCGATCAGATATCGCGCACGCTGGGGTAACGCATGCTTTGGGATGCTCTGACCCTACAACTTGGCTACAACGCCACGCTGGTCGCCATCGGTGCAACCTTGCTGGGTGTTTCAGCCGGTGTGACGGGGACGTTTCTGTTTCTGCGCAAGCGCGCCTTGGTCAGTGACGCAATCAGCCACGCAACCCTGCCGGGCGTCTGTCTGGCTTTCATGATGTTGGTCGCACTGGGAGGAGACGGGCGCAACCTGCTGGGCCTGTTGGCAGGATCGGCCATCTCGGCCTGGATCGGCCTTCTCTGCATGAACTGGCTGACGCGTCACACGCGCTTGGCCGAAGATGCCGCCATCGGAGCGGTCCTGTCGGTCTTCTTCGGCTTTGGCATCGTGTTGCTGACGATCATACAGACGATGGGCGTAGGACGTCAGGCCGGGCTGGAAGGTTTCCTTTTGGGGTCCACTGCCGGGATGCTTTGGGCTGATGCGATGATCATTGCGATCGGTGGCGCCGCGACGCTGCTGCTGGTCATGATCATTCGTCGCCCGATGATTCTTGTGGCCTTCGATCCTGAATACGCCGCAGCCCGCGGATTGCCGGTGCACAGGATCGATCTGGCCATGATGGGTTTGGTCATGGCCGTGACCGTGGTTGGCCTGAAAATCGTGGGTCTGATTCTGATCGTGGCTTTGCTGATCATTCCCGCCGTGACCGCGCGATTCTGGTCCGAACGCTCGGACCATGTGGTTCTGCTTGCGGGATTGGCCGGCGGGTTGGCGGGGTATATTGGCGCGGCCATTTCGGCCTCGGCGCCAAACCTTCCGACGGGGCCGATCATCGTTCTGGTCAGCTTTGCCTTCTTTGTCGTGTCTTTGTTTCTGGCGCCGATACGTGGCGTTTTGGCGGCGGTGTTGCGCCATTTGCGCTTTCAACGTCGGGTGCATATTCGTCAGGGACTTTTGGCCTTGGCGCAGGGGCAAAAGATCTACGAGCCCCTGACCCTGCGCTTGCTGCGCCGCGCCGGGCTGGTACGCGCGGACGGTGTTGCGACCGACATTGGCAAAGCCCGCGCGGCCAAGGCGTTGCGGGACGAAAAGCGCTGGGAAATCGTGCGCGCAGATCAGGCGCATGAGGCAACAGCCGCGCTTTATGATGGGTTACGGGACATCGAAACCGTCCTGACCCGCGACCAGATCGCCGAGATAGACCGTCGCATCGGCGGGCCAATGGGGGTGCCGGTATGAGTGGTGAAGAATTTGTTCCCCTGTCTCTGACACCGTTGCTGATCGGCACGTTTGCGGCCATTGCCTGCGCGTTGCCCGGCAATTTTCTGGTGTTGCGCAAACAGGCACTGATCGGAGACGCGATCAGCCATGTGGTGCTGCCGGGGATCGTCGTGGCGTTTCTGATCACAGGGGCGATATCGACCTGGCCGATGATGCTGGGCGCGGCGGGCGCTGCCGTTGTGGCCGTGGTGCTGATCGAAACCATTCGCCGATTGGGTCAGATCGAACCCGGGGCCGCCATGGGCGTGGTCTTTACCACCATGTTCGCCGCGGGCGTCCTGCTGCTCGAGCAGACGGATACGTCGACGGTGCATCTGGATGTGGAACATGCGCTTTACGGCAATCTCGAAAGCCTGATCTGGCTGGACGCCACCGGATGGTCATCTTTGCTGGACACAGAGGCGCTGTCCGGGCTGCCCCCGGAATTGCCCCGCATTGCGCTGACACTGGTCGGTGTGTCTTTGTTCACCTGGCTGTTCTGGCGGCCGCTGAAAATCTCTACCTTCGACGAAGGCTTTGCCCGGACAATCGGCATTCGCACCGGCATTCTGGGCATGGCATTGGTCATCACCGCGGCAATTGCGGCGGTGGCGGCCTTTGACGCGGTGGGCTCGATCATCGTGATCGCCATGTTCATCTGCCCGCCCGCCGCGGCGCGGATGTTGACCAACCGGCTGGAAGCGCAGATTGCCTGGAGCGTTGTGTTCGCCATTGCCTCGGCGGTGTCGGGCTATGTGCTGGCAGGTTATGGCCCGTTGTGGCTGGGTGGCGCGGATGCCGTCAGCGCAGCGGGTATGATCGCCACGATGTCAGGCCTGATTCTTACTGGGGCAGCGATGTTCGGGCCCTGCCGGGGCAGGATCGGCGCGCGCATATCTGCCTGATCAGGCATTTTCCCGCCACACATGCCCGCACGTCATCGGCCAATCTCTGCCAAGAAACTGAGCCCGAGAATCTTAAGCAGATTTTCCGACAGGTGCATGATACACGCGGTCTCATAAATTAGCTGAAACACACCACTCACTTGGCACGTCCGGGTGATCCTGAATGAGTTATCGTTCGCGGATACCCGGGCGCCCCCTCTCATTGAAAACTGCGGTTCAAACCGGTGGCAGAATCGTGCTCGACTATGCTAGGTGTAGGGGTATGGCGCAGGTAAACCCCAATATCAGCGAAAAACGCCCCGTAATTAGGCAGCTCGACGACGCCGCTATCAACCGCATCGCGGCTGGTGAGGTGGTGGAACGACCGGCCTCGGCAGTCAAGGAACTGGTCGAGAATGCAATCGATGCCGGGGCCACGCGGATCGCCATCGAAGTCGCGGATGGCGGCAAGACCCTGATCCGGGTCACGGATGATGGCTGCGGTATCGCGGCGGAAGATCTGCCGCTGGCCCTGTCCCGCCATGCCACGTCAAAGATTGACGGTTCGGATCTGCTGAACATCCACACTTTCGGGTTTCGGGGGGAGGCGCTGCCATCCCTGGGTGCTGTTGGGCGTCTGACCATAACCAGTCGCGTTCCCGGCGCGGATGCGGCGCAGGTGCATGTCGCGGGTGGCAAGATGGATGCGGTCAAACCCGCCGCCCTGCGCGCGGGGACTGTGGTCGAACTGCGCGATCTGTTCTACGCCACGCCCGCCCGCTTGAAATTCATGCGCACGGACCGGGCCGAGGGGCAGGCGATCACAGACATTGTGAAACGGTTGGCCATGGCCGAACCTTCCGTGACATTCGCCCTGCGTGATGTATCCGGCGGCGGAGAGGGTCGCGTGACCTTCCGCGCGGATCACGAGAACGGAGATCTGTTTGATGCGCTCCACGCCCGACTGGCCCGCGTGATCGGGCGCGAATTTGCAGAAAACGCTTTGCAGATTGATGCCTCGCGTGATGGCATCCGGCTTTACGGCTATGCCGCCCTGCCGACCTATTCGCGGGGGGCTGCCGTGGCACAGTATCTTTTCGTCAATGGACGCCCCGTGCGCGACAAGATGCTGACCGGCGCGCTGCGGGCGGCCTATTTCGATTTCCTGAGCCGCGACCGGCACCCGGCTGCGGCGTTGTTCATCGACTGTGACCCCACGCTGGTTGACGTGAACGTCCACCCCGCGAAATCCGAGGTTCGGTTCCGGGATCCCGGTGTCGCGCGCGGGCTGATCGTGTCCAGTCTGCGCCATGCTTTGGCGGAAGCCGGGCACAGGGCATCTTCGACCGTGGCGAATGCGACGCTGGGCGCGATGCGGCCGGAACCCGCACAGCCTGCTCTGGCGCGGGTTTACCAGATGGATCGCCCGTCGCCTGCCGCGCGCACGGCGGCGTATCGCGCGCAGGCTCCGGGTTTTGCCGAGCTGGCCAATGACTACAGCGGCAGCATTGTCGAGCCGACCCCGGTTGCGCAGGTCGCCGAGGTGCAGGAGCAGCCTCAGGCGCAGGATCTGCCGCTGGGTGCAGCCCGCGGACAGGTGCACGAGAATTACATCATTGCCCAGACCGCCGATGGCATGGTGATCGTAGATCAGCATGCAGCACATGAACGGCTGGTTTATGAAAAGCTGAAAACGCAGATGGCCGAGAATGGCGTCGCGGCGCAGGCCCTGCTGATTCCGGAAATCGTGGAATTGTCCGACGGGGATTGCGCCCGCCTGATGGCCGTCGCAGATGACCTGACGCGCCTTGGCCTGACCATCGAGCCCTTCGGCGGAGGTGCCATTGCCGTGCGCGAAACCCCCGCCATTCTGGGCGAAGTCGATGCGCGCGCGATGATCCTCGATATCCTGGATGAACTCGCCGATCAGGGCGAAAGTCAGATGGTGCAGGCAAGGATCGAGGCGATCCTCAGCCGGGTGGCCTGCCATGGGTCGATCCGATCCGGCCGTCGGATGCGGGCTGAAGAAATGAATGCCCTGCTGCGCGAGATGGAGGCGACGCCGCATTCAGGCCAGTGCAACCATGGGCGACCAACCTATGTGGAACTGAAACTCAGCGATATCGAACGCCTGTTCGGACGCAGTTGATCCTGCGGCCCGGCGGGGCTATGAAGAATAAAACAAGAACACGCGAGTTGTGATGATCGAGATTGCAGGCACCCAATATGCATTGAATGACCCTGTCATACTGGTCGGGGGTGGCGTGGTGGCGTTGATTCTGCTGCTGCTGTTCCTGTCGTTGCGGGCGGCCAACCGCTCGGCCCGGATGGCGGAACCTCTGGCGCGGCAGATGGCGCATCTGGGTCAGCATGTTCAACAACTGGGCCAGGGGCAGGAACAGTTGCGCGGTGGGCTTCAGCATGTCTCGGACACTCAGGCCAACGCGCAGATGCAGGTGATTCAAACGGTCGAGGCGCGTTTGACTTCGGTTCAGCAACAGATGAATGACCGGCTGGCGGATAACGCGATGAAATCGGCGCGTGCACTGGCCGAGATGCAGGAACGGATGAAAGAGACGTTGCATGGCTCGTCGAAGCAGACGGCGACCTCGCTGACCCAGTTGCAGGAACGCCTGGCCGCCATCGACAAGGCGCAGGACAATATCACCAAACTGTCAGGCGACGTGCTGTCTTTGCAGGATATCCTGTCAAACAAGCAGAGGCGCGGGATGTTCGGGGAAATCCAGCTGAACGATATCGTGTCCAAGGCGCTGCCCGCTGACAGCTATTCGTTGCAGGCCACTTTGTCGAACGGCAGGCGGGCGGATTGCCTGATTCACTTGCCGAACCCGCCGGGACCGATCGTGATCGACGCAAAATTCCCGTTGGAGGATTTCGAGGCGCTGGCCGCTGCGCAGACGAAGGCGGATGTCGATAGATGCCTGCGGGCCTTCGGCGCTGCGGTGAAAGTGCATATCAAGGCGATTTCCGAAAAGTACATACTGGACGGGGAAACCGCGGACGGTGCCTTGATGTTCGTACCTTCTGAGGCGATTTATGCCGAACTGCACGCGCGTCTGCCCGATGTCGTGCGTGAAGGGTTCGCCGCGCGGGTCTGGATCGTGTCCCCGACGACGTGCATGGCCACGCTGAATACCATGCGGGCGATCCTGAAAGACGCGCGTAT
>NZ_JBXWSM010000063.1:0-24264 GCF_059613405.1 Ruegeria sp. BHSA118 | reverse complement strand
CTGCGACAGGAAGACCCGCCCGTTCAACTCGTCAAGGAAGTGGGACTGTTTCAGCCGGTCCATGACCGGGCCTTTGACCTCGCTCAGATGCAGACCGACACCCATGTCGCGCAGGCGGTGATTGATCGCCTCGAGGCTTTCCAGCGCCGAGAAGTCGACTTCGTTCACCGCCGAGAACATCAGAACCACGTTGCGGATCTCGCAGCCTTCGGTCACGCGCGACTGGATCAGATCCTCGAGGAAGCGGGCGTTCACGAAGTACAGGCTTTCATCCACCCGCAGCGTGACCACCGTGGGGTCGGTCTCGACCTTGTGGCGCAGGATGTTGCGGAAGTGCTGGGTGCCCGGTACCAGCCCCACTTCGGCCACATGCGGACGCGAGGTCTTGTACAGATGTAGCAGGATCGAGATTGCCACACCGCTGGCCACGCCGGTCTCGACCCCGGCCAGCAGGGTCAGCAGGATGGTGGCGGCGACGGCGGCAAAATCAGCGCGCGAATAGCCCCAGGTCTTTTTCAGGATCGAGAAATCCACCAGGCTGAGCACGGCCACGATGATCGTCGCGGCCAGCGTTGCCTGGGGCAGGAAGTAGACCAACGGGGTCAGGAACAGCGCGGCTATCGCCAGCCCGATGGCGGTGAAGGCACCGGCCGCAGGGGTTTCGGCGCCTGCATCGAAATTGACCACCGATCGTGCGAATCCCCCCGTGACGGGGTATCCCCCGGTGAACGCGGCGCCCAGATTGGCCGCCCCAAGGCCGATCAGTTCCTGATCCGGGTCAATACGCTGGCGTTTCTTGGCGGCCAGCGTCTGCGCAACCGAGATACTTTCGACGAAGCCGATGATCGAGATCAGTATGGCGGGCACCAGCAGCGCGCCGATCAGGTCCGAGGACAGCCCCGGCAGGGTCAGCGGCGGCAGGCTCTGAGGCACCTCGCCCACGATCTTGACACCCCGCGCGTCCAGCCCGAAGGCCCAGACCGCAACGGTGGTTGCCACAACGGCCGCCACCGGGCCTGCCTTGGTCAGCACATCCGCCAGCAGCGGCGGCACCCCGATGCGTCGCAGCGCGGGTTTGAGGTTCTTGCGCACCCAGAACAGGAAGGCCGTTGCCAGCACGCCGATCACCAGGGCGATCCCGTTGGTCTGGCCGAGATTCTCAACGATCGATCCCAGCATCTCGGGCAGAGTATGCCCATGCGCGCTGACCCCCAGGATGTGCTTGAGCTGGCTGGTGGCGATCAGGATGCCCGATGCGGTGATAAAACCCGCAATTACCGGATGCGACAGGAAGTTGGCCAGAAAGCCCAGCCGGAACACGCCCAACAACACCAGGAACCCGCCTGACAGAAAGGCCAGTGTCAGCGCCGCCACCGCGTATCCAGCGGTGCCCTGCTCGGCCACCTGCCCCACCGCGCTTGCCGTCAGCAGCGACACCACCGCCACCGGCCCCACCGCCAGCGCCCGACTGGTGCCGAAAACCGCATAAAGGATGATCGGCACGATCGAGGCATAGATCCCCGCCTCGGGCGGCAGCCCCGCCAGCAGCGCATAGGCCAGCGATTGCGGGATCAGCATGATCGTGACGATCACCGCGGCGATCAGGTCGTTCGACAACGCCGCCCGATCATACCGGCGGCCCCAGTCGAGAATGGGAAGGTAACGAAATAGGCTCTGCATGGGGTCTCGTCCTGAAAAGGCGGCGGTCGGAGCGAGACGGCTCTGACCGCAAGGTCTTGGCCTGGCTTGCGCGAAGGCAGGCCAGAATTTACGCCGGCTCCACCGGCATCGGTTTCGGGGGTCGGGCGGCTTATTCGGCCGCGACTTTCAACGGTTCGGGCTTGGCCATCCATTCCTTGCCCTTCAGCATTGCCGACCAATAGACCGGCGGCAGCAGCTTTTCCTTCAGGAACCAGGCCGCACGGCTGGGTTTGGTGCCGTCGATCAAAAATTTCGGAAAGCTGGGTTTCAGAACACCGCCATAGCCGAACTCGGCCAGCACGATCTTGCCGCGCTCCACCGTCAGCGGGCACGAGCCATAGCCGTCATAGGCCGCAACCGGCGAGCGCCCTTCGATATCGGCCAGGATGTTGTCGGCCACGGTCGGCGCCTGCTTGCGCGCGGCGGCCGCAGTTTTCGCGTTCGGGGCGTTCATCACGTCGCCCAGAGACCAGATGTTGTCAAAGCTTCTGTGCCGCAGCGTCGCCTGATCGACATCGACCCAACCCGCCGCGTCGGCCAGCGGCGAGACCCGGATGAAGTCCGGCGCCACCTGCGGCGGGCAGACATGCATCATGTCGAACTCGACCGTTACCTGCTCGGGCTGCTCATCGGGTTTGGCCACCGTGAACGTGGCCGTTTTTGCGGGACCGTCCACTGAAGCCAGATTGTGGAAGAAGTTCAGCGTGGCATCGTATTTCCCGACATAGTCCATCAGCGCCGGGACATAGTCCTTGACCCCGAACAGCACCCCGCCCGCATTCATGAACTGGATGTCGATGCCCTTCAGAACCCCGCGCCGGACCCACGCATCGCCCGACAGATACATCGCCTTCTGCGGCGCGCCCGCGCATTTGATCGGCATCGGCGGCTGGGTGAACAGTGCCCGCCCTTCCTTCAGCCCCTCGACCAACTGCCAGGTATAGGGCGCCAGGTCATAGCGATAGTTCGAGGTCACCCCGTTACGGCCCAGCGTTTCCTCCAGCCCCTCAACCGCGCCCCAGTCCAGCTTGAGCCCCGGAGACACCACCAGACGGTCGTATTTGACGACCCGGCAGCCATCCAGAATGACGGCGTTGTTCTGCGGCTCGAACGCGGCCACAGCGGCCTTGATCCACTTGACCCCCCGCGGGATCAGCGAACCCATCGTCTTGGCCGTCTGTTCGGGCGTGAACACGCCGCCGCCCACCAGGGTCCAGCCGGGTTGATAATAATGCACGTCGGACGGGTCGATGATGGCGATCGACAAGTCGGAATTGCGCGCATGCAGGCTGGCGGCGGTGGCGATGCCCCCGGCGCCGCCACCCACGATCACCACGTCAAAGGACGCATCCCCCGTGTCGGTCGGGGTCTTGCCGCCATTGGCGATGCGGCGGGCCACGCCGCTCATGTCAAAACCGGCGGCCTTGGTGGCCGTCAGAATCTCGGAGAAGGGCCGCTTGTGTGCCGCCTCGTGCAGCGACCACAACGTGGCCGAGCGCGTGCCTGTCCGACAATAGGCCAGGATCGGGCCCGGCAACTCGGTCAGGGCACGGCCAAATGCCTGCGAGTCATCATCCTTGACCATCCCGCTCTGCACGGGAACATAGCGCGCCTCAAGGCCATGTTTCCGGGCCGCAGCCTCGATCTCGTCAAAGCTGGGCTGATCGGCACCTTCGCCATCGGGCCGGTTGCAGATGATCGCCCGGAACCCCGCCGCCTTGACAGCTGCTATGTCGTCCGGCGTGATCTGCGGCGAGACCGACAGTGCGTCTGATATTTTCCTGATATCCATGTTGCCCTCCGCAGATCAGAGCTTGTTGACGGGAACTTTGAGCATCTGATTCCCATCCTGATCGGTCGGGACGTCGCCCGCGCGGATGTTGACCTGGATCGACGGGATGATCAGTGTCGGCATGGCCAGCGTCGCGTCACGCTCGGTGCGCATCTTGATGAACTCGTCCCGGGTCTTGCCGCCACCCACATGTATGTTGTGTGCCTTCTCCTCGGCCACGGTGGTTTCCCAGCGGATGTCCCGCCCGTTGGGACCATAGTCGTGGCACATGAACAGGCGCGTCTCGTCCGGCAGGCTCAGCACCTTCTGGATCGAGTCGTAAAGTATTCCGGCATCCCCGCCCGGAAAATCGGCCCGGGCCGAGCCGCCATCAGGCATGAACAGAGTGTCACCCACGAAAGCCGCATCGCCCATGACATGCACCATGCAGGCCGGCGTGTGGCCCGGCGTGTGCATGGTAAAGGCGGTCACGTTGCCGATCTTGTAGGTCATGCCATCGGTGAACAACGCATCGAACTGGCTGCCGTCGCGCTGGAATTCGGTGCCTTCGTTGAAGATCTTGCCGAACACCTCCTGCACGATCTTGATGTTCTCGCCGATGCCGATCTTGCCGCCCAGTTTCTGCTGGATGTAGGGCGCCGCCGACAAATGATCCGCATGCGCATGCGTTTCGATGATCCATTCCAGTTTGAGACCCTGCTTTTCGATCTCGGCGATCAGCAGATCGGCGTGGTCAAAGGTGATCCTGCCGGCCGCATAGTCGATGTCCATCACGCTGTCGATGATCGCGCAGGCGTTCGACGTCGGGTCCTTGACGATATAGCTGATCGTCGCCGTCGCCTCGTCATAGAACCCCTGAACCTCGGGCTTGACGCTTTGGTCAACAGGATAGGCGCCAATCGGCGTCGCAATCGCGGCCGTCATCCTCTGGTTGTGCGTGTCAATGGACTTCTGATCGTTCATAGTCGTGCCTCCTCTTGGGCGCGGGTCGAGCCTCTGTCAGCCGCGCGTCATCATCATTTCGTGAACAGCCGCCATGACCCGGGGATCCGATGACCGGATGCCGTCCGGCAGGTTTTCGACCTTCGGCGTAATGGTATCGAAGTTGCGGAACATCGCTGCCAGTTTGGCGCTTTTCTGGGGCGTCGCATTCCGGCCCCCGCAATCCCGGCGTGTTCACGTCGTCATGGCCTTGCCCATCCGCTATGTAGCGATGCCGCATCGGGCTGCCGGCCCTTCCAGCCTTGCGGCCGGGTGCATAGTGCCGCGGGAAACAGGTGCCGAGCGCACCGACCGCCGCAGCGGCAAGCGCCGCAAGGGCAATGCCGCCGCGCTTCGGGATGTTTTTGCGGTCATTCATTTCCGTCTCCTGGGTTTTGGCCCGCCCGCAACCGAGTTGCCGTTCAGGGCCTCGGGCGCGAATCTAAAGTTGAAAAGCAAATATAACTTTCAAGACACCAGTTCAGTGACAAAGTCACGAAGCCCGCAACCCTTTGGCAATTTTCAGACGCTCTGCGCCTGTCTTTCCAATGCAGGCTTGTCAGTCAAAGTGATCCGTCCGCGCGATTGGCTGATCATTTCGCGCTTTTGGAAATCCTGCAAAATCCGCGTGATGACTTCGCGCGCGGTGCCCAGCTCGCTGGCAAGCTGTTGGTGGGTGGCCCGGATTTCATCGCCCCCCTCGGCCAAGGCAAGAAGACGCTCGGCCAAGCGCACGTCCAGATGCCCGAAGGCCACATCATCCACCACCCGCAACAGATCGATCAATCGGCGCGAATAGGCCTCGAAGACAAACTGGCGAAAGGCATCCTCTTCCGAGGCCAGACGATCAAACGAGAGCTTCGGCAGAACCACGGCAACGACATCGGTCTCGGCAATACCTTCTGCATTATAAGCTTCTTCGGCCAACATGCAGGCCGTGGTCAGTACACAGCTTTCGCCGGCCTCGACTCGATACAACACAATCTCGCGCCCGGAATCCGACCTTTGAGAGACCCGGACCCGGCCGTCATACAGAAAGAGCAGGCTGTCGGGCACATTGTCGGGCCCGAATACTTGGGCGCCCTTGGGGAAACGAAGGATTCGGGCGGCTGTCCGCAACCTTTCCCGTACCGGTTTGGGAAGGCGGCTGGTGCCGTGGAAACGTTCGGTCCAGTCGGTGATCGTCATCTTGCCTTGCGCATGGGTGCCACGATGCCCTCCTCGATCGGCGCAATGCGGTTCAGCAACTCACTCCGGTTTGCGGCGATGTCGGCGAGGGTCAGATCATCGAGCACCGCCATGAACGCCCGGGTCGCTTTTTGAATCGCCTGGGACAGTTTGCATATTCCGATCAGCGGACAGGTATTTTTTTCAGGATTGAAACACTCGACCACGTCCAGTGGCCCTTCGGTTAGGCGAATGACATCGCCGATAACGATGTCCTCGGCCGGTTTGGCCAGCCGGAACCCACCACCCCGACCCCGCGTGGTTTCCAGATAACCGGCGCGGCCCAATTCGTGCACGATCTTCACGATGTGCGGTCGGGCCAGCCCGTGCACGCGCACGACATCGTCTACGCGGATGCGGTTCGGCGCCTTAAGCGCCGCCAACTGCAACGAACGCAGAGCGAAATTGGAATAGGATGTGAGTTTCATGCACGTCTCTTTTAGTAAAACTCTATTTAAAATATAGCTTATTGGCAAGCTCGGTGATTTTGTCACTGACCGGGCTGCTTAGTGGTCATACATCTGAAGCGTGTTCGAATGCAGATGGCTCAGGTGATAGACGTCGATGTAGTTCTCGACGACCACCTTCCAATTTGCCTTGATTTCATAACATTGGTTCAGCGCTTCGTATTCCACCATCTCCTCGGGCACATGGGGGCCGATATGCGGTTCTACCGGACCGAACCACTCGGCAATGGAAGGCGCCTCCGGGTCCGGGTGTACGAAGAGCACGGTTTTCCAGATGTCGACCTTTGCGGGTTTCAATCCCAGACAAGCCTTGTCCACGTGCCCGAACTCTTCTTGTTCCTCCGGCACAGAGATCAGGTTGCCTTCAAGATCATAGGTCTAGTCATGATAGGGACAGGTCGGGGCCTTCTGGGTTTTGCCCACAGCGCGAATATGCTGCGTGCCTCGATGCCGGCAGATGTTGTGAAACGCGCGCAAGCGGCGGTCGCGGCCCCGAAGTGATGGAGATGTTGTTAAGCCCGGCCTGCACGGTGGTGTATTGGCCCGGCTCGGTGATATCTTCCATGAACCCGGCATAGCGCCATGTTTTGGAAAAGATGTTGCGCTGTTCACGGTCAAACCATTCTTGACTGGTGTAAGCTTCGGCCGGCAACAGATGAAGCGTGTTGGCCATTGGGTGCATTCCTCCTCAGGAAAAGTTAAGCCAACGATGGAAAGAAGTCGCCCAGCAGCATGAAAAACCCAGCACGACCCAGGCGATCTGGATACACCAGAACAGGACCGGCTCAGTTGCCCTGTAGACATCGGTCAACAAGAAAGCTTGTCCAGACGATATGCCAATGACGCTCCAATACAGAAACAACAGACCCCAAAGAAATTGATAGCCCAGGAGAATCGAGGTCATCAGCAGGGCGAACACAATGTAGTTTGCGGTTTGGCTGCGTTTCATGCTGGGTATGCCAGATTTTCACATAGTGAAACTGCCATCGCCTTCGACTGGTTCATCCACTCTGCCGGCATCTCCAAAGCAGCAAGCGATGCCGTGTTGAAGTAAAGCGCCACTATACCATGCGCTGCGCGCTGGGTGTTGATCTCTGAAGCCCCGGGATAGTTCCGATGCAAAACCTCAGCAACCTGCGCTTCAAATCCAAGGATCGAAGCCCGGCAGTTTGTTCTGAGTTCACCATCCTCTCTGGCCCGAGCCGTAAGAGCCGCAAACGCCAGGACCAGATCGGGTGACGAATCTGACTGATCGGAGAATAGGTAGTTCACCAAGGCATGCGCGGGCTCTGAGTCCGGCAATGCGGCAACCAATTCGTTCGCGGCACTGTTGAACTGGTCCAACACGTAATCCTGCAAGGCCACGATCATCTCATCCCGGTTGCCAAGGTGGTGACGGATCAGTGGGCGGGTCAGCCCCGCCTCTTTTGAAATCGCGCTCAAGGTGGCACCATCCAGGCCCATCCGTGCGACACAGCGCACAAACGCCTCCATGACCTGACCATAGCGCTCATCGCGGTTTGAAGGGCGTCCCATTGTTCTAATCCCAATATTTCAGCCGCAATGACGACTGAGCGGTTCCACCGGCTAAGACAGCAGAATCCTTGAATTCTGGAGGCAGGCCCTCGGTTGGGACCTTGCCCTTCACGTCTAGGTCACCATCCATGTCCTCATCGTAAATAGCGGCAAAAGCGTAGTCTCCCGGTGGCAAATCATGAAACGTGACGGCGGTCTTTGAGCCGGACGCCGGTATCTGTGCCATCGTTGCCGCATTGGTTACGTCCATTGCCTCAAATGCGTCAGCTTTATTGAAGCCGGCTACGATGATTAATCCATTTCCGTTTCGAAGGCCTTCAACAGTAATCAGAAATGGCGCGTTATTGGGGGGTTGAGCAAAAGAGCTGTTTGCAATGGTCAAAACGGCTGTCATCGCCGTGTATCTCAAAAATCGCATCAGATCACCGAAAGCTGCCAAGTGTAAGGCGAACATAGGTGAAGCACAATTAATTTTCAAATGCGACAGTAAACTGCAATCCCAAACCCCTGAACGTTCAAATCGGTCATAAGAACGTTGGTTTCCACACTCTTCTGCACACGAACCAGGGTCAGGATGCATTGATTTTCCTTGCGCTACATGATTCACGGCCTGGAAAACGGAGCGGTGACATGAGCGATCTTTTTTGGCTGAGTGACGCGCAGATGGCCAAGCTTTCCCCTTTCTTCCCGAAGTCACACGGCGTGCCGCGGGTCGATGACAGAAGGGTGTTGAGCGGGATTATCTTCATCAACCGCAATGGGTTACGATGGCGAGATGCACCCGAGGCATATGGATCGCACAAGACGCTCGACAGTCGGTGGAAACGTTGGAGCGAGAAAGGCATCTTCGCTCAAATGATGGTCGGCATGGCTGCCGAACATGGCGAGGAAAAGACCGTGATGATCAATGCGACCTACCTAACAGCCCATCGCACGGCGTCCAGTTTGAGCGTCAAAAAGGTGGCGTGGCCGCCTGATTCACTGCCCGGCAGGCGCATCCGAAGGATGCTGCCGAGAGGGGCAGAACCAAGGGCGGCATCAACACCAAACTACATGCCATCTGTGACAGCCAAGGGCGGCTTCTCAGCCTTCTCGTCACCGCTGGTCAAGTCAGTGATTACATCGGCGCGCGAGCGCTGCTGAGCAGCATACCAAATGTGGACTGGCTGCTCGGGGATCGTGGCTATGATGCCGATTGGTTCCGGGACGCGTTGAAAGGCAAGGGGATACGCGCCTGCATCCCGGGGCGAAAGCAACGCAAGACTACCGTGAAGTACGACAGACGCCGATACAATCGGCGCAACCGCCCCTCTTGTGACATTGCTGTGCAATGCACTGCCGGGCAGTGATACGAGATCATGTTCGGAAGGCTCAAGGGTTGGCGCCGGTTGGCGACACGCTACGACAGTTGCCCAAAGGTCTTTCTGTCAGTAAAGGCTCTTGCTGCGACCGTCGTCTATTGGTTATGAACCCTGACCCTAGTGGTTACACAAACTGGTCTACGCTGAGACCGATTTGGGTTGAGGTACCGGGCGTGACAGTATCGATCGTGCCATTCGGCCCGTAGAGATCGACGTCCACTGGTCCGTTGAATCCTTCACCCTTTTCAAGAACGACGAGGATTTGTGCATTCGCCCTGGTAGTGTCGTAGAGCGTCCAGGCTTCGTCGCCTTCCGTATATCTTTATCGAGCGATCGACAAACACGGCAAGACCCTGGATTTCATGCTATCCGAGCGCCGGAATAAAGCCGCAGCGACGAAGTTCTTCGCCCGCGCGCTCGAGTTGAACGATCTACCGCGCAATATCGTCATCGACAAAAGTGGCGCCAACACAGCCGGCATCAAGGCAAACAACAAGATGCTCAAGAGCTTTGGTTGTCCCATACCGATTGAAATGATCAGGCGGAAATACCTCAATAACATCATTGAACAAGATCACCGCTTTATCAAACGAAGGATCAGACTCATGCTTGGGTTCAAATCACTCGTTTCAGCCGCATCTGTCCTGGCAGGCATTGAATTGGTCAACATGATCCACAAAAGTCAATTCACACCCGGACTCCGTCCGTTTCAGCAGTTTATCCAACTGGTGGGATAATCGACCCTCCAACTCAATCTATACATCTTTCAAGAAGATTTGCGACGGAACCCCAGACCAATTCAGTTATGCTGCGGGCGCTGCCCGTATTGCTCCCATTCGCTGCGCTTGCGCGTTTAGGTAGCACTCACCGTCTGAGGCGCAAATTAGTCTGTCCAATAGGCACTTCGATATTAACGGGTGATAAGCCGACAAGCGGAGGTACGTTTGAAAACAGTACTCGGCCGCCGCAGCGGCCGAGTAAACAAAGAGATTACAAATCAAGCAATGGACATGCCAAGGCCTTCAAGCTGGCTCATCAGTGCGCTGTTGGCCTCGTCGATAGAGTTCCAGTCATCTGCGGTGAGGTTACTTAGCTTCAGATCTTCTGCCTGAATGTCCTGGAGTGTCACCGTATGACCGCCGTTTCCGACAACTTCAAACACCAGATCATCGCCGATCTCGCTGACTGCAACGTCTCCTTCACCGAGCGCGTTGAAATCCAGAACATCTTCGCGAGTATCGAAGCCGATGATTTCTGTCTTCACGCCCCAGTTCCATGTCAGCTCTGCAACATCGGCACCTGCGCCGAATGTGACAGCGCCTGCTGTTTGGTCATCGTCAATGTCCGTGGTTCCGCCATCTGTACCACCACCATTGTCTGTGCCAGAGGAGCTTCCGGTGAAATCGCCAGCTCTGGTCTGATGGCCGTCCGTCGTAACTCCGACAGGTGCCTGGGGTGTCAGCAACATGGTGCGATCAACCAGCGTCACATCGTTCTGATCAAAACCAAACGGGACCTCCAGATTGTCTTCCATCACCTGATCATGGTGAAACTCCACCAATCCGGGGATCAGATCAGCCTTGGAGACGCCGGTTAGAGTCACGCTCTGCCCGGTCGGTAGCGATGAAATGACCAACCCCTCGCTCCTGTCTTCGACACTCAGGCGCTCACGCGTGCCGAAATACAGGAAATTGATCTTCATGGTGGCAGGGTCGAAACCATCGATCACCTCATGAACGCCATATTCATGGCTGCGGATATAGATCGTATCAGCGTTGCGCGGACCAACGCCTTGTTCCCAGCTAACAACGGCCCCCATATCCTGTCGGAAGTGTTCATTTCCGACCACTCCGAAATCTTCGATCGTGACATCTTGGTAAGTCACGCCTTGTACGATTTGGGCCGCATCCGACCAGGGGCTGTCGATCACGATCTCTCCGCTGGATGATTTGGTGATAATCATTCCGTGTACTGAAGTTCCACCGAAATCCAGTTGATCCGTGCCTGGGCGGAACCCGGTAATGTCATCGGCGTTGCTGTCAGCCCGAAACTTGACGCCGCCTGTATCCGTTGTTCCTGTTGTGTCGGGCGGGTTTGACCCATCGGTGTCGTAGCTCAGTTGATAACCATCCCCGAGACCCGGAGAGACAACGATCTGACCCAAGGCAGAGGAGACTTCGTTTAGCACCGCTTGATCCGTGATCGAGAAATTACCCAGATTGAGATCAGCCAGCCCAAAACCGGTGAATATGATTTGTTTGGTCACGTTGCCTTCAGTCAGCTCAATGCGGACGGTCTGTCCAAGAGCTTCACCGCTTTCCTCAAATATCGCAAAACTATCGGCGGAGATATCCGGGCCGATTTCGATGACGTCGCCCATTGCTGGCATGAAGCCATCTATCACTTGTGCGTCTGATGCGAGGCTTAGTGTGACATGCATATGCTGATGGCTGTGACCATTTCCGCCACCGTCGGGGTTCGTCCCGTGCGACCCCACCATGCCGAGAACCTCAGTCGCTGCAGTGCTGTCCAGAATGGTGAAGTTGGTGGGACTCAGATCCGCCAAAGTCACCCCGCTCAGCGTGGTGGACTGGTTATTGGACGGGATCGCAAACACGACCGATCCATTGACCTCGCGAACGTCCAACGCATCTGCGCCCACCCATGAGATGAAGATTGTATCGGTCGCTGAATCAAAACCCGGGATCGTTACGTCGGTGCCCCAAGCCCAGGTAATGACGACATCCGCCGTGTCCTCTGTGGTGTCGGCGGTTCCATTGCCGGTCGGACTGGTTGGCTCCGGCGGCTCAGCGGGAGGAGAAACGTTTCCGGTACCGCTCCCGCCGCCTGTATCCGTTGGCAAGACACCATCGGTGTAGACTTTTATGGCGTCTTCTGCCGATGGCGCGTCGTAGCCGCCGAATTGATCGATATAGCGCAAAATGGACGTGCCGTATTCATCAGTTGATACATTGCCGCCCTGCAACAAGGACAAGGTTCCCCAAGCCCCACGCAAATGCGCCGCCGCCATGATCCCTGTCATGGTAAGGGTCACGTTCACTTCTAGGTCGTTATCGACATAAGTCCGGGTGGTTCCAAGATAGTCGCTCAGGCTTTCGCCCCGATAGCCCAACCCAGTTTCGATCACCTGAAGGTTATAGCCAAAGGCTTCCTGTATTGCGCGTTCCTGCGCAACTTCTGTGGTGAAATCCGCAAGCGAATTGACACCGTTCTTACCGGTCCAGCTTCCATCCCATGTATTCGAGGCCGCACCATTCCCGTAATAGATATCATCGGTATAATATCCGAGATCGATCAACAGGGCTTCGCCGAATTGATAGCCAACAAAGCCAAGCGAGTTCATTGATCGGTATGACATGGCGTCCCACTCAATGCTGGTCAGGTCCGACCAACTGGAATATCCGGGGTAAAAGTCGGCGACTTCTCCGCCCGCCCATTGGTTCAGTTGCCAATCCTGAATGACCCCAGCATCATAGCGATCTCGATCCCAACCAGATTCAAACGCACGCAAGGCGTCGCGAAATTCTTCATATGTTCCATTGCTCATCTTGAAACGGACTCCCATCTTGTCGTTGTTTCAGCCCAAATATTTTCGGCTTTGTTAGCCCGATGATTTCGGACCCAACCTGCGTAACAAGTTAGAATTCGCGGTTATGTTAAGAGTTCATTAACGAATAAATCTGCGCGGATACGGGCTCAGTTCGTGATCCTTGCTGCGCAAGAAAGCGCCGTAGGTCAGTGGGTTATAGTAGGGATTGAGCAAGAGATCGGCGCAATTGCGCGGGCCTGCGCCAAATTTGGAATGCCGCGATTATTAACTTTGCATCATTGCCAGACCGAATTGCTGAGAAATCCTCAGCCGATCCAAACCGGCTGAGGCGTATATGTAAATAAAGCGATAGTCACAGCCCCCAATCCTGCGATTGCTGCGCTGTCAATTCGCTGATGTTCTGCATGATGTCATAGTGCTCATCAACGCCTCTCACCATGATGACCTTCTCGCCGTTCGCGCGGATCCAGGAATTGCCGTTGGACCAACTGACATCCAACTGATCCAGAGAGGAAATGCCGAACCCATCCAGATCAATGACAATCGAGTCATGCGCTTCGAAATCATCAATAATCTGGCCCGCGTATTGGTTGCCTGGGCCCCTGAAGACAAAAGTATCGCTACCTTCACCCCCGAGCAGATTCGCAAAGCCTGCGTGTGTCGACTGGTCAGCGTCGAGGATGATAACATCATCCCCGTCCCCGCCATACGCGCTGGTGATCATCGCACCTTTGCGGATCAGGAGGATGTCGTTGCCATTGCCGCCGTCAAGCGTGGCGAACTGGCTGTGCCCACCGCCAACGATGTAGTCGTCACCGTTACCGCCATTCAGGGTCAATTCGCCATTACCGTCGTCGCCAACCATATAGTCCCAGCTGTCCGTACCATGCCCGGTTTCACCGGTTTCGACGCTGAAATGATTGCCGTACTTCTCGAACCACTCCAGCGTGTTCGCGCCAAAGGGCGGTTCATAGACAACCTGATAGCCGCCTTTGTCGTCGCCAACCAGGCTGCGCAGGTCGATGTAGGACGGGTCAAAACCGTTTCCAGCATCGTCGTAGCGCACGATATCTTCACCGGTCGTTTTGCTGAACAACACGATCTGGCCATTCTCGATGCGGTGGTCCAGGTCGAACCAGCCGGTCATCCCGTAGGCGTCGAGGTCGATCTCGATCCGGTCGCCTTCGCTGGCGTCGAAATCAGTGATCGTGTTCTCACCACCGTTCAGAACGAAGGTATCTTTCCCGCTGCCACCGGTCAAAGTGTCGTTGCCCTCACCCGAAACCAATGTGTCGTTGCCGGCTCCGCCATCCAGGATGTCGTCTCCACCCATCCCGTTTAAGACGTTGTCACCACTATCGCCGATTAAAATGTCATCGAATTGGCTGCCAATGACGTTTTCCATCTCATAGACGTAGTCGCGCCATTGCGCGTTTGTTTGACCGTCATATTCGACGCCATTCACCTCAAAATAGCTTCTTCCGTCTTCTTTGCGCATGTCCACAGTGACGCCACTGCTGGCATCCAGATACGCGATGGTATCGTCGCCTTCGCCACCGTAGACGTGGTTAAAACCAGACCCGGCAATGAAAAGGTCGTCGCCGCCAAAGCCCCAAAAGCTGTCGTCGCCAGCCTTGCTTTCCTCACCGTCTTGGCCAAACCGGTTATATCCCATAAGGATATCGCCGTAATCCGTACCAAAGAGGTAGTCAGCATTGGCTTTCCCATAGAGCTCGGTGCCGCCATAGGCGCCCAGCATCAGGAACTTGCCGCTGCCCAAACCATCAAGCGATCCGTTCGGCAAATCAAAGGACTGTCCCGATTGCATGTCGACACCGTCTTTGTCGATGAAAAGCGCGGTTTCGACGATCTGCTTTGCCCAAGCCTGACGGATGGATAGGTCATCCCAGTTCAAACTTGAGGGGAAAGAACTTTTCAGGTCGTCCCAGAAGATGACAGCGATCAATTTAGGTGTGTCTGTCGATTCATCGTAGATCCGGAACGCCTGCTCCTTTGGCAGGCCTTCATGCTTGAAGGTGATGTCGTCAAAGTTGTGCTCGGTCAACGGAATGATAATCGTATCCTGTGTCGGATCGAAATCACGCACATGCGTGGCATTGCCATCTTGGAACTCGCCGCCGGCCTGGCCACCCATATTCGAGAGCGCCTCTCCCATTCCGAAGAACAGCTTTACCAAGCCGCCCATCGGCCCGGGCAAAATGGCGTTGGCGGCTGCACCCATGCCTTTCCACAATCCATCGGCCATGTAATCCGTAAAGTCTTTGCCATCGTTTGTGGGCGCATTTGCATCGCCAAGCACGAATGTGTCAAAGCCAGAGCCGCCCCACAACTGGTCATGCCCGACCTGACCATCCCTATTACCGGAATAGAGCCAATCATTATCGGCACCGCCATAGAGCGTATCTACACCGGTTCCGCCCAACAAAACATCGTTTCCGGTGCCGCCATAGATTGTGTCGTCGTCAGCACCGCCATCGATAAAGTCATTGCCTGACCCACCGCTGAGAATGTCGTTTCCAGCGCGGCCAAAGATCGTGTCATCTCCATCCATGCCAAAGATCTTGTCACCATGTTTGTATGAACCATTGCGATGCGTGTCCGCGCCATAGATCACATTGTCTTTTTCATTCCCGATCACGCCCGCTTCGACCCGATAAACGATGTCTTTTTTTCCGCCTTTCTTGTGATCAAAGTGATGCCAGATGTTATTGGTGAAGTTGCTCTCGTTCTCCCCCAGGACTTTCACAAAGCCGGCTATGACCTTTTCGGTCACATCGATCCGGCTCCAGTTGGTGGGATATTCTTGCCAATTCATGGACCAATACTGATGATCATAGCCGTCGAATTGTACTTGATCGGGGGTCAACCCAATCTCGGTATCAATTTCATTGGCCGCGCCTGACGGCTGAACGGCGTAGGACGTGTCTGCGATGATTTCTGGCAAGACCGATGCCTCGGGGCCAGCAAGCGAAACCTGACCAGAAATTCCCTGCGGTTTGACACTCGTCTTCACCGAGAGAAGCTCTTCGGTCTGTTCTTCGATGATGTCATCTGTTTTGACAGAACCCATCGCAAAAGGATGGGGATTGGATTTGTTTACATGTTTCATGTTCTTTCTCCTCACTATTCCGGATGTTGGCACGCGGAAATCGGGCCAATTCTCATCGCAGATCATAAGGAACATGTGGTTTTTCCCAGCCCTCATCTCAACGACGAAGGGAGGCATAAGATGTTACAAAGTATGACAAAAATAGAAATAAAGACATGAGAAAACAGACAACCCGGCTGGCACCGTTTCAGGCTCCAACCGGCGAGTTCTGTCTTTCCCTTTGGTTGCCCGAGCGCCTGTTTCGATCGAAACTAAAACGCTCGGAGTTTGAGTGTGCTGCGATAGATGATCGCTGTGTTTTCGCTCCACTTAGGCGACCAGATCTACGAAGAAGCTGTCGGTCGGAACGATTTCGCACAGCGGCGGAGGTGTCGTTGCCGACAGTTCCATTTCATCCTGCGGAACCTCGGTGCCGCATCTCGGATCAGGCATGATCGGGGACACAGCAGTCAGGTCTTCACCGTCGCCAGCAGGCACCGCGCCATACGGCAGAGGGGCCACTGCGATCAGGTCTTCACCTTCACCAGCAGGTACCGCACCATAGGGCAGCGGCGCGACTGCAACCAGGTCCTCACCGTCCTGAGGCACCTCGGTGCCACAACGAGGATCGGGCATGATCGGGGTCACAGCAGTCAGATCTTCACCTTCACCGGCAGGCACTGCGCCGAAGGGCAGAGGGGCCACTGCGACCAGGTCGTCGCCCTGATCCGGTACGATCGGATCGGCTGGCAGCGGGGTCACCGCGGTCAGGTCCTGACCATCCTGGGGCACCTCGGTGCCGCAACGGGGATCGGGCATGATCGGGGTCACGGCGATGACGTCATCGGCCGCATTTTCGAAGTTTGTATATGTGTTGACAGTCATTGGTTTTCTCCTCATTAAACTTGGTACTTTGCACCGAGAAATCTGTTAGAAAAGTCCTCCTCGGGTATACAAACAAGGTGGTTGCCCCAACCGTTTCTTTCAATGCGAATTCACGGTGTAAAGTGTTACAAAGTATGACAAAATCTTCCTCGGACTCAGTGATTTTTCTGTTCCGAAGCCTCTGTAATCCGCACCCAAATCATTGATGAACCTAGTTGGAAAGTTCGGCGCATTTCTCGGTTGGCACTCGCCGCCCAATGCGGCGCCCATGCAGGTCTTCAGAGATACCCGAACATAAAAAACCAGCGCCGAATCCGGCGCTGGTTTCGATGTCATGTCACGTCTTGAAACGTGTAGGCATACCGTCGTTTCGAGCCACAGATCAAACCTCGCGGAACGTTGTCCGGATCTGCTTGCTGAGCGGGTCGACAAGGTACTGCAACAGCGTCCGCTCGCCGGTCTCTATGTATACCTCAGCCGGCATGCCAGGCAGCAAACTCAGCTGACGGTCAGCCAGAGTTTCAACCGCGCTCTCATCCAAGGCCACTCGCGCTTCGTAGAATGACATCCCAGTCATTGGATCAGTTTTCAGATCGGCTGAAACAAACTGGACACTGCCATCAAGCCTCGGGGCGATGTGTCGGTCGAATGCTGAGATTACCACCGTCGCCGACTGACCAACCGAGACATTGTTGATATCCTGCGGCATGACGCTGGCCGTGACGACGAGCCCTTCATTTTCAGGCACAATCTGCATCAAGGTCTCGCCCGGCGAAACGACCCCCCCTTCGGTGTGCACACCCAATTCATGGATGACACCATCTGCCGGTGCCCGGATTTCAACGCGCGCCAGCTGCAATTCGGCGGCGACCCGGCGTTCCTTCAGACCATCGAGCTCAACTTCCAGCGCAGAAATCTCGTTCATCACCTGCTCGCGAAAGGTTTTTTCCAGCTGAAGGATGTTGATCCTGGTCTCACTGATACGTCCACGCGCAACGGCAATGCTTGAGGTCAACCCACCGCTATTGCCCAGCAAACTGCTGCGCTGGCGTTTCAGCGTGGTAATCCGGTTCGCGGGTGTCAGACCCTTCTCAAAGAGTTGGGTCAGCCCCTCCAGCTCGCTATCAATCAGGTCGATCTCTTCTAAGGAAGCCTCATATTGTGCCTCAAGACCCGCGATTTCCTGTTCTGTCTGGGCGATCCGTTCTTCGAAGGCGGCAACTTCACCCTCCTGGGACAGACGGCGGGCCTCCATGACGGCACGCTGGGTCGCCAGAGCGCGCTGCACTTTCGGATCATCATTCCGCACGGCGAGTTCTTCAGACAGTTCGATCTCGTCCAAACCGTCGCGTTCGGAAATCAGACGCGACAACTGGGCTTCAACGGCGATCAGACGGTCATCGACCAGCACCTGACTGCCCGACAAGAGCTTGTCGTCGAGTGTCAGAACAACATCCCCGGCGGCGACCCGATCCCCGTTGCTAACATGGATTTCGCCGACGATACCGCCATCGGGGTGTTGAACGGCCCGGAGGTCAGAAGAGACTACGACGTTCCCGCCTGTAACAACGGCACCGGACATGCGGGCGGTTGCAGCCCAGCCGCCAAAGCCGATCGCCAGTGCTGCAATTGCGGTAAGGCCAAAGCCGATGGATTTCCACGACCGGTCAACAAAAACTTCGGTCTGGGTGTTGGGTTTTGAATTGGTATTCATAATTTCCTCCATTTGATTGGCTGCTGCGCAGGGCTGGATCAGCCCGCAGCAGCGACAGGGGTTTCGTCAGTGGTCTCTTGCGTCTTCTGAGGCTGGCTTTGTGCCACCTGAGCCGGTTGCTGTGCGGCAGGGCGGGCCTGTGCGGCAGCCGCCTGATTGCGTTGACGCAGACGCTCCATCACTTCAGCGCTGGGGCCGAAATCACTGGCACGGCCGTCGTCCATAATCAGGACTTTGTCGACAGACCCCAGCACACTGGCCCTATGGGCGATGACGATCACAATCGCACCGCGCGCTTTAGCGGACTGGATCGCGTGGTTCAGGGCAGCTTCACCCTGGGCATCCAAGTTTGAATTGGGTTCATCCAGAACCACCAGGAACGGATTGCCATAAAGCGCTCGGGCCAGTGCAATACGCTGACGCTGACCACCAGACAGGGCGGCACCACGCTCTCCGACCGCTGTTGCATAGCCGTCTTTAAAGCTGGCGATCAGTTCATGCACACCGGCGGCTTTTGCGGCGGCAACGACCATTTCATCTTTTGCTTCAGGATCGAAACGCGCGATGTTTTGGGCGATTGTACCGTCAAACAGCTCGACATCCTGCGGCAGAAAGCCGATCTGCGGGCCGATTTCCTCGGGCAGGTACTGATCAATCGGTACACCGTCGAGGCTGATGCTCCCCTTGGCCGCAGACCACGCGCCAACCAATGTGCGGGCCAGGGTCGATTTACCACTGCCGGTCGAACCGATCACAGCAAGGGCTTCTCCGGCCTTCATGTCGAAACCGACGCCTTTCAGAACAGCCGATGTCACCATAGGCGGCGCGGCAATCAGGCCATTCACGGTCAGAGACTTCTCGGCCTTGGGCAGAGAAATTCTGGCGTCGTCTTCTTCGCTGGACAGAGTGTCCTTCAATTGTGCCCAGGCCTGACGCGCGGCCACCAGACTGCGCCAGCTGCCGACAAGCGTTTCAATCGGCTGGAGGCCACGGGACATGATGACAGAGGCCGCAACAATCGAACCTGCCGAGATTTGCCCGTGGATGGCCAGATAGGCCGCAACCGCAAGCACACCGGACTGAAGGGCCAGACGAAACACCTTAGTGAAACTGCCCGAGACACCAACCGTGTTGGCTGCCCTGGCGCTCGCACCCAGGTGAAGGTCATTGATGTCCTGCCAGGATTTGCCAAGATTGGCCTGCATGCCCATGGCGCGCACCATCTCGGAATTGCGACGGCTTGCTTCTGCCAAACGGCTACGTTTGCCAGCATGTTGTGCCTGGACGCATGCCGCGGCACGCACCTTAATGTCGGTTACAACAGCGATCACCAGCAAGGCGATAGCCCCAATGACGCCAACCAGACCGAGCCAGATGTGCATGGCAAAAACCAGACCCAGATAGACCGGGATCCAGGGCAGATCAAACAGTGCCCCGGCACCTTGACCGGACAGGAAGCCACGGATTTTTTCGACATCCTGAATGGCCGCCGCCGGATTGCCAGATGTGCGATGAAGCGAAGGTTCAGCCAGCGAACAGTCGAATGCGGTTTTTGAGAGCCTTTGCTCGAAACGGTGCCCCATGGCGACAAGAACACGGGTGCGTGCGCCGTCGATCAGGGCCATAAAAAGGTACAAGCCAGCGACAAGTGTACTGAGGGCCACGAGCGTGTTCACGCTTTGGCTTGACATGACGCGATCATAGATCTGGAGCATGAAAATCGGACCGGTCAGCATCAGCAGGTTCACGGCACCGCTGAATACGCCGGTGGCGATCAGATTGCCGCGGAGCGCGCGACGCGCACTGGCGAGTTGCGGGTGAACGGACAAATGCGAATTCATGACGGGCCTCCAATAAATATGTCTGTAGGAGATACGTGGGAACCCGCAGTGAAAGCCCCAAGCTTTTGTCACACTTTGATTCAATTGGTTTTTCGATGGCCTAAGGCGAAAAACTTCGAAAACTGTTGGATCAAAATTTGCGTGGGATTGAAGCCCGTATTGAACTAGCGTTTCTTTCAAGGGGATGCGCAGGGAACTTAAAGACAATGCGATGGAACAACCTCACACTTCGCGGGCAAGTGATGGCAATCGTCCTTATCAGCTGGGCATTCGTCGGGGTTTTTTCGGTGGTCATCGATGTTTTCCAGTTTCGGAGTTCGCGCGCTGACGAAATCAAGACCAGGGGCGACGCCTATCTTGCTGAGGTCGTGTCTACGCTATCCCGTACGAACCCAGAAAATCGCACAAAAGTCGCGCAGAGTTTCTTTCCGGCAGAATGGAGTGTCAGGATCGGCGCGCAGGACATGGCATTGGAACTGGTGGGCGGCACACGTCGTCCAGATCTTGCACAGTGGCTCTTGGAGCGTCTTGAGGCACGGGGGTTGAATGTTGCGGAGCTGTCCGTTGCGGATGTCCTCATCCATGACGCAGAAGATCCAAACGATCTGTTGGCCTTGTTCGACGACCGCGTTCTTCCCTCAGGTGAGGAGGTGGAGGATGACGGTAGTGGAAGGTTTTTAGTCAGCCTTTTTTCAGTTCGCCTCACCGGCGAAACCGAATGGTTAAACTGTTACCTACTCATGACACCCAAAGATATCTGGCCCGCTGTTTTTATTGGCTCGGTCGACAGTCTGAGTGCCCTACTCATGCTCTGCCTGCTTGCGTTTCTCATTCAAAAGATCATGCGCCCTTTAAACGCTATGGCTATCAATGCCGAACTCATCGGAAGAGGCCAAGAAGTTGGTCCGCTCATTGAAGTTGGCAGCAGTGATGTCCGCCGCACCATAATTGCCTTCAACCGCATGGAAGCGCGGATCGTTCTTGCCCTAGAATACAAGACCACCCTGTTGCGCAGTCTGGGGCACGATCTGAGAGGACCGATTGAGCGATTGAACGATGCTCTGCAAAATGTCAGCCCGGAAGAAACCAAAAACCAGCTTTTGGGACGGCTTCAGACCGTTGGCGACATTGTCATGTCCGTCACGGGCCTAAATCGCGCTACGCACCATGATGGTGAGATCGCAAGGGTCGATCTACGCTCGTTGATCGAAGCTCTGGTGGAAGAGCAGGTGGATGCGGGTCGCGACGTGACCTACACGATCGAGCAATCTGCCATAGTGAAGGGGCGTCACAATGCGCTCACCCGTGTTCTGCGAAATCTTCTGGAGAACGCGGTCAAATATGGCGGCCGTACAAATGTTACTCTGACCAGAGTCGACGACATGGCGGCTATTCACATCGACGATGAAGGGCCGGGCATCCCGGCCGAACAGTTAGAGACCGCATTTGAGCCATTCCAAAGGCTTGGTGCTGAGGGACCCGGAAGTGGGCTTGGTTTGGCCATTGTCAGAACCATTGTTGTTGATCAGGGCGGCACGGTGTCTTTAAAAAACCGCGCAGGCGGGGGCCTGAGGGCGAGCGTCTTCCTGCCGATTGATGAGCACAATTAGCCGGGTCGAAAAATGTAACCCTGCCCCCAGACAGTGCGGATATGTTCCGGGTTGGCAGGATCGCTTTCAATCTTGGACCGTAGCCGCTTGATCAAGGCATCGACGCTGCGGTCCCCTGCCCCACCGTGCTGTCTTGTGCGCGCAACAGCCAAAAGGTCTTCCCGGGTGCAAAGAACATCGGAGTTCTCGACGAAAAACCGCATGACCCGCGCCTCACTCGAGGTCAGTGTAATCACGCGTCCATCATCGTGTTTGAGGTGCCGCTCGTTTTCCACAAGCTCCCAAGGACCAAAACGGGTCAGACGCTTCTGACTTTTCTGTCCCGTTTGCCTACGTCTCATCAGCGCGCGGATACGCGCCAAAAGTTCAAGATCATTGAAGGGTTTGATGATATAGTCGTCCGCGCCCAACTCGAGCAACGAAATGCGTTCGGCATCGTCGTCAATTGAACTGATCATGATGATTCCGGCATCAAGCCGCGAAGCTATTTCTCGACAAAGCACTTTCCCGCTTGTGCCCGGCATAACGAGATCCAGCAAAAAAAGATCATAATCCTCAGCTTCTATCTTTTCCCGGGCCGCCGGAACATTTGGCACATGATCAATCTGGTAGCCTTTGTGTCTGAGGAAAACACAGACGTTCTCGGCGAACTCCACATCGTCGTCGCAGATTAAAACCCGTTCGTCGATTACGGTGGACACGTCCACGGCCTCATTCATTTTATATGCTCCTCAGGGAAAGTTGCCCACAGTGATAACAGCATCGGGCACCGCACAGTGTCAACGACGCAGCCAACGCATGTCGCACGACCCAAAACCTTTGTATCAGGACTGCCGGTAACAGTTTGACCTAACAAAGCGATTTGTTCTTGAAAGTTTGGGCTCTCAGCCGACCTCGGTGGCAGCGCAACATCCTGTGATATCCTCTCTCGTCAACGTCGGGTTGTCGTTGTTGAGCGGGCATGGCGGATCGGAGGATCAGCTATGGGAACACCGGGTAGTGCCAAGTTGTCTGGCGCTGTGACGACGACTAAAGGCAATGAATGAACATTCCATCCAGCATGCCGCGTCCGAAGGGCTTTCGCTACCCTCGTGAGGTCATCGCCTACACGGTTTGGCAGGCTCAACCATCTTGCGCCTCACTTGCCGATCCGCGGTTTAAGCTTTCATGACAAAAGTCGTTTGTCACGACCAACTCCTCGATCTTCGTGTGCAGTTCCTTGACTTGCTCCTCGTTGATCTCTGGGGGCTTCTTCCCGTCACGCTCGAACACGCCGAACACGCCTTCCGGCAGAGCGCGTTTCCAGCTGTGGATCATCGTGGGATGGACGAAAAATTGGCTGGCAAGCTCAGCCACAGGTCGCTCACCCTTCAAAGCCTCAAGCGCGACTTTCGCGTTGAACTCGGGCGAGTGGTTCTTTCGTTTCGGCATCTCTGATCTCCTCTTCGTCGAAAATCAGCAGACAACAAATCGTAGTTGACGTCAGTGTCCGATTTTCGGGGGGAGGTAGCTCAAGAAGCCCTACTGGTTTTATTGGTAGATCCAGTCGGCCTGTGTAACGGTTTGAGCAAAACACTCGCGAAATGCTGAAGAATACTGCGCAGCTCGATTGAGATTCAACTGACCTTCCTACGCATCAAAAACAGATTTGTTGCACACCCATGTCACAAATTCCGCGCCTGCCGCGTCCTGTTTCCGTACACCCCGAAAACAGGAGCACCACATGCAATCCCGTCTCAACCATTTCGCCGTTGCCCCGCAACTAATGCAGCCAATGCTCGACATCAAGGAATGCCTTAAAACATCCGGCCTAGAGCACAGTCTCATCGAACTGGTAAAATTGCGTGTGTCGCAGATCAACAGTTGCGCATTTTGCATCCATATGCACACCCATAACGCGCGTGCGCTGGGTGAGAGCGAAGACAGGCTTCACTTGCTGAATGCCTGGCGAGAGTCGTCTCTTTATTCCGAGCGTGAACGCGCCGCTCTTGCCTGGGCCGATACGCTGACCCGCATCGAGCAGAATGGTGCACCCGATTACATCTATGAAGAGATGGCCGCACAGTTTTCAGATCAGGAAAAGATCGCCCTGACGTTGGTAGTGACAACGATCAATGCCTGGAACCGCATTGCTATTGGCTTTGCAACGCCACATCCTGCCGCCAAGGAGGCCTCGGCCACATGAGTCATGTGACTTCATTCGTCAACGACCAGACTTTTGTCGATCTGCGACCGCGCTTGTTTGCGGTCGCCTACCGAATGCTGGGCACAGTTAGTGATGCAGAGGATGTAGTACAGGACGCATTTTAGCGTTGGCAGAAGGTTGATCATGTCAGTGTGCGGGACACGACGGGGTTTCTAGGCTCCAGACTCATTGATTTACACCCAAAACAAGATGGTAGCCGCGAGTGCGATTGCTGATAGGAAGACCTTCGGGCATCTGTCATATCGGGTGGCAACCCGCCGCCA
>NZ_JBXWSM010000062.1:0-24304 GCF_059613405.1 Ruegeria sp. BHSA118 | reverse complement strand
CTGATCACGGAAGAAGACCGCAAGATCCGCCTGACCGAGAAGGAAACCAACATCCTCAAGTTCCTGTACCGATCAACCGACGGTGTCGTGGCGCGGGATGTGCTGTTGCACGAAGTGTGGGGATATAATGCCGGGGTCACGACCCACACCCTGGAAACCCACATCTATCGTCTGCGTCAGAAGATCGAGCCCGATCCGTCCAATGCGCGCCTTTTGGTCACAGAATCGGGTGGATATAGGCTCGTGTCTTAACTGGTTGTGGATTGATGTGGATCAAAGTGATACTCTGTACTCATAATTAGGTTACTCCCAACCCGTGCATGTCCGGGTTATGACATGTACCTCCCTGTTGGACTGCCGGGCCGAATGGCCCGGCTTTTTTTCGTTGCTGAGGGACGGTTTCCACACGAAGGCAGACAGCAGCACTGACCGATAATCGCCCAATGACAGAGGTGAGCTCTGCCGCGGGTCACCCTGCCGCCGGGGCAACGGCGCGCTGGTAAAGGTGCCACGTGGTGTGGCCAAGGATCGGAAGGGTAAAGATCAGCCCCAGAAACGCCGGAACCAGTGACAACAGTATGGTGACCGAGATGATCGCCGCCCAGCCGAGCATGACCACCGGGCTTTCGGATACGACGCGCAAAGAGGTCAACATGGCAGAGATGAAGTTGGTTTCCCGGTCCAGCAGCAAGGGCATGGCGACGACGGTCACCGAAAACAGTACGGCTGACAGGAACGCGCCGACACAGGTGCCAATGGCAAGGAAGATCCAACCCTGCGGCGTGAAGAAAACAGTGTTCAAAAACCCGTCGAAATCCGAAAAGGATGCGTTCTGGAGGATGATCGCCAGCCAAAGCCGAACCTGGTAGATCCACACCCAGAAAATGAAAAGTGTGACAAAGGCCATCCAGCCCAATTCACGTTTGCGTTGGTTGGCCATAACGCTGAGGATTTCAGCCCAGCCAAAGCTTTCGCCTTTCTGCAAGCAGCGCGACATTTCATAAAGCCCGGCGGCGGCGAAAGGTGCGACCAGCGGAAAGCCGACTATGGCGGGAATGATCATCCAGATCTGGCCAAGCCAGATCAGGGCCCAAACCAGCAGAATTCCGAATGCTGCATAGAACAGACCGAAAAAGCCGCTCAGGACAGGGCGGGCCAGAAAGTCGGAAAACCCGGCTTTCAGCGACGCTTTGATGTCATCCGTCGTGATCTTGTTGACCTGCGGCATGTCCCGCTGCTGCGGTGTCAGGTTCTCCGGTGGCCTGGAGCCCGCGGTCTCGGAAGCCATGACACACTCCTCCCAAAGCATGGTGCCGGGCCGGTCTGTTCGCGAACAGACCCAGCGGTGAAACAGACATTCCTCATTCGCAGACAAGTCTGCATCAGGCGAGAAATCAGGGCAAGAGAAAGCACGAATGTGACGCCCGTCTAACTGCCGGCCTGTGGTCCTGGCATTGCGCTGCCTTTTCTCGTGGCAACTGGCGTTGTGCCACGTTAACCTGCGCCAATCGCGACAAAGGAATCCCCGACATGCCCTTTACCCTTGCCACATGGAACATCAATTCTGTTCGCCTGCGCGAGCCTATCGTGCTGAAATTGCTACAGGAAGAAGCCCCCGATGTATTGTGCCTGCAAGAGTGCAAATCACCGGTTGAGAAGATCCCGACCGAAGGGTTTGCCGAACTGGGTTACAGGCACATGATCGCGCGGGGGCAGAAGGGCTACAACGGCGTCGCCATCCTGTCGCGCCTGCCGATGGAGGAGGTGGGCGACAAGGATTTTGCAGGTCTTGGACATGCCCGCCATATTGCCGGGCGGTTGGAAAATGGCATCACGATCCACAACTTCTATGTCCCGGCGGGCGGCGACGTGCCGGACCGGGACGTGAATGAGAAATTCGGCCAGAAGCTCGACTATCTCACCGATATGCGCGATTGGTTCCGTGCGGAAAAGCCGGCTAAATCCATCCTTGTCGGCGACCTGAACATCGCCCCGCGTGAGGATGATGTGTGGTCACACAAACAACTGCTGAAGGTCGTCTCGCATACGCCCATCGAAGTCGAGCATCTGGCCGAGACACAGGAAGCAGGTGGCTGGGTCGACATTACCCGTCAGGATATCCCGGAAGGGCAGCTTTACAGCTGGTGGTCCTATCGCGCCCGGGATTGGGATGCGGCGGACAAGGGGCGCCGGCTGGACCATATCTGGGCCACGGCCGATATCTCGAATGCGGGCCATTCCAGCCGTATTCTGCGAGACGCCCGTGGATGGGAGAAACCAAGCGATCACGCTCCGGTCTTTGCCAGTTTCGACATCTGATCCGCAACTCAGCCCTTGGTTTCCGCGACAAGCGACTGCATATAGGGCCAAGTTCGAACGAAAGAGTGATTGCCATGGACCTTCTGAACGGCGGAAACGCCCCAGCAACCGATCTGATCAAAGACGGGACCGAGGCCACTTTCATGGCCGATGTGGTGGAAACCTCGCAGGAAACACCTGTGATCGTCGATTTCTGGGCACCTTGGTGTGGTCCGTGCAAAACCCTTGGACCGATGCTGGAAGAGGCTGTGACAGCCGCGAAAGGCGCGGTGAAGATGGTCAAGATCAATGTGGATGAGGCGCAGACAATTGCTGCGCAAATGCGCATCCAGTCGATCCCCACCGTCTATGCCTTTTTCAAGGGCCAGCCGGTGGACGGGTTTCAAGGCGCGTTGCCGGGATCCGAGATCAAGGCCTTCGTCGACCGTGTGATCGAAGCCGCAGGGGGAGAAAGCCCGGGGGGCCAATTGGATGATGCCGTGCAGGCTGCCGAGGAAATGCTGGCCGAAGGCGCGGCTGCGGACGCGGCTCAGACCTTTGCCGCTATTCTGGGTGAAGATCCGAACCACGCCGCGGCGTATGGTGGGCTGGTGCGGGCGCATATCGCCACCGGTGATCTGGAGCAGGCAGAGGCGATCCTGAACGGCGCTCCGGCCGAGATTTCCACATCGGCCGAACTGGAGGCCGCACATGCGCAGTTGGAACTTGCAAAGCAGGCGGCAGATGCCGGCCCCGTCGCCGAGCTGACGACGGCTGTCGAGGCGGATCCGGACAACCATCAGGCCCGTTTTGATCTGGCCCAGGCGCTGCACGCGAACGGCGATGTGGAAGAAGCCGTGGCACAATTGCTGGAACTGTTCCGCCGGGATCGTGAATGGAATGAAGGCGCGGCCAAGACCCAGCTTTTCACCATCTTCGATGCGCTCAAGCCCAATGATCCGATTGTTCTGAACGGACGTCGCAAGCTCAGCTCGATGATATTTGCCTAATCTCTGATCAGAGCTAGAATTGGGTACATGATGCATCCCGCCGACCTGCCGGATACGGTATCCGTTTTTCCATTGCCCCGGGCGCTGCTGTTGCCCCGCTCGCGCTTGCCGCTTCACATCTTCGAGCCGCGCTATTTGCAGATGCTGGATGATGCGCTGAAGACCAAGGAACGGCTGATCGCGATGGTTCAGCCGAACCCCTCGGTCAGCGATGACGACAAGTTGCATCGGATCGGGTGTGCAGGGCGGGTCACGCAGTTTTCGGAAACGGAAGATGGTCGGTACCTGATCACACTGACCGGCGTGTCCCGGTTCCGCGTCCTGTCGGAGTTGGACGCGTTCACGCCATACCGGCGGTGCGCTGTCTCTTGGGACGGGTTCGACCGTGACCTTGGCAAGGCCGAAAAAGACAACGGGTTCAACCGCACGAAATTCCTGACACTGTTGGAACGTTTCTTTTCGTCCCGTCAATTGTCCACCGATTGGGATTCGCTCAAAGACGCCGAGGATGAGCTTTTGGTGAATTCCCTGTCGATGCTTCTGGATTTCGACCCCGAAGACAAACAGGCCCTGTTGGAGGCCCCCTGCCTGCGCACCCGGCGCGAGACGTTGGTGACGCTGATTGAATTCGCCATGCGCGGCGGATCAAGTGAGGAAAAACTGCAATGACCGACCCTGTACACGCCTTTGATCGCCGTATGCTCGAAGCGTTGATCTGCCCGCAGACACAAACAACTCTACATTACGATGCCGAAAAGCAGGAGCTTGTTTCAAAGGCCGCCGGCCTGGCTTTTCCCATCCGCAACGGCATTCCGGTCATGCTGGTCGACGAGGCGCGGCAGCTGGATTAAATCGGGCGCCCTTGCAACAGCTTGGGCAGATCTCCGGTCAGCCCGGCCGCTTCGCGAACAAAGCCGCGGCGGAGGCCGGGCAAAGCGCCGACAACCCCCATACCAATGTCACGTCCAAGCCGCAGCAGCGGGTTGTCGTTGGAAAACAGCTTGTTGAAGACATCCGTCGCCATCGCCAGCGAGGCCGTGTCGAAACGGCGCCATTCCTGATAGCGCTCCAGAACCATTAGCGAGCCGATATCCTCGCCGCGCCGTCCCGCCAAAGTCAGAACCTCAGCCAGAGCGCCGACATCGCGCAGGCCAGCGTTCAGGCCCTGACCGGCGATGGGGTGCATTCCGTGCGCGGCATCTCCGACCAGCGCCATGCGATCGCTGATGAAGGAATTGGCGATGGTCAGGTTCAGCGGATAAGTGAAACGATCACCTGCCAGACTGATTTTGCCAAGAAAATCCCCGAACCGCGGGCGCAGAACTTGCACGTAGTCATCCTCGGGCAGGGCGTTGATGCGCTGTGCGGTGTCTGTGCGTTCGCTCCAGACGATGGAACTGCGATTGCCGGTCAACGGCAGAATGGCCAGCGGACCGGGTGGCATGAAGAACTGATGCGCAATGCCATTATGCGGCAGCTCATGTTCGATGGCGCAGACCAATGCCGTCTGGCCATAGTCCCAGCCGGTGCGTTTGATGCCGGCCCGTGACGCGGTTCCGCTTCGGCGACCGTCACAGCCAACCAGCAGGCTGCCGCCCAGGGGTGTGCCGTCATCCAACGTCACGGTCACGTTGGCAGTGTCGGTCTGTTGTGAAACGACGGATTTGCCGCTGACCTGGGTGATGCGCGGCTCTTCTGCCATCGCGTCCAGAAAAGCACGGCGCAGGTGGCGATCCTCGACCATATACCCCATCGGACCTTCTTCGATCTCGGCATGGTCGAAATGCATGAAAAACGGCGATGGCCCTGTTCCGGCATGGCCATCTGTGACCTTGATCTCCAGCATCGGTTGGGCGTGCTGCGCGACGCGGTCCCAAATACCGATGGCATCCAACAAGCGCTGTGAGGCCAGAGCCAGCGCATAGGCGCGCCCGTCGAATGCCGCGTTCTTGCGCACCTTTTCGACCAGCGCATCGATCACCGTGACCGAGTGACCGGTTTGTGCCAGTGCCAGCGCCAAAGCAGGGCCGTTCAACCCGCCGCCCACGATCAGAATATCAGAAGCCTGTGTCATGCCCTGCAATATGCGCGCCCTTTCGGGATTGTCCATGTGCAGTCCTGTCGCTACCGTCACCCAAAGCTGAAAAACCAGGAGGGATGAGATGCAGGATTGGTTGACAATGACCGCGTGTGATTTGGGCCGTGGCATTGGCATGGGTCAGATCGATCCGGTCGAACTGACGGAAACCTACCTGTCCGCTATTGACGCTCATCCGCATCGGGACCGCATCTATGCCCGCGTCACCCACGACCGCGCCAGGGCTGAGGCTGAAGCCGCTCGGCAACGCGCGCAATTGGGTCTGCGCCGGTCGTTGCTGGACGGGGTCCCGATCAGTTGGAAAGACCTGTTCGACACCGCCGGCATCGTGACCGAGGCAGGTTCGGCTCTGCTGAAGGATCGCGTGCCGGATGCGGATGCGCTGGTGCTGCGCAATGCGACTCAGATGGGAACGGTTTGCCTGGGCAAAACACATATGAGCGAGCTGGCCTTTTCCGGCCTCGGGTTGAACCCGATCACCGAAACCCCACCCTGCATTGACGATGAGGACGCCGTGCCTGGCGGTTCATCTTCAGGCGCGGCGGCTTCGGTTGCATGGGGTTTGGCAGCTGGGGGTATCGGGTCCGATACTGCTGGGTCGGTGCGCATCCCATCGGCTTGGAACAATCTGGTTGGACTAAAAACCACCGCCGGGCGGCTAAGTCTGGAAGGGGTTGTACCTCTGCGCCTTCGGTTTGACACGGTGGGCCCGTTGGCGCGATCAGTTGAAGACGCTGCACATATGCTGGCTTTGCTTGAGGGCGGAACGCCGGCCGATCTGCGAGGTGCAAGCCTGAAAGGCCGCTGTTTTGCGGATTTGCAAAACGTGGCTAAAGACGATCTGCGCGATGCACCGCGCGTTGCTTATGAGGTTGGTTTGGAACGGCTTCGAGACGCAGGCGCAAAGATTATACCTCTTGAGGTTCCAGAACTTCACAACGCAATGTCCTTGTCCAGTGTTGTCGATACCACTGAATCGTATGGTCTGTGGCGCGATGTGATCGAGGCGAATCCTGATGTAATGTATCCCCCGATACTGGAACGGTTCCGGGCTGGGAAAGACGTATCCGGTCCGAACTACGTCGCTGCGTGGTCGAAGCTGGAAGCCTGTCGCGCGGCATGGGATGCCGCCACCGCCGGGTTCGATGCCGTTCTTGCGCCAACCGTTCCCAATCTGCCGCCAAATCGGGACCGGCTGATGAATGACCACGAGTATTACGTGACCGAAAACCTGCTGGCCCTGCGCAACACGCGGATTGGCAATCTGATGGGTCTGGCAGCGCTGACTCTGCCGACCGGAACGCCCGGTTGCGGGTTGATGATGATGGGGTATCCCGGCTCGGAAGAGGCGTTGCTGCGGCTTGGTTCGGCAGCAGAAACGGTACTGGCCTGAATGCCACAATCCCCTGATTCGGAACCTCTTTGTCTGGACGAAGAGGGACCCGGGCTGTAATCTGCCAAAAAAACGGGGCGCAAATGACCCCGATATTGAGGCAGTATTATGGATTTCCCCGAGCGGTTTTCGAACCTACCGGCTTATGCATTCCCGCGTCTGCGCGCCCTGTTGGATCACCACCAGCCGGGCGGTGACGTCGTTCACATGACCATTGGTGCACCGACGCATGATTTTCCGGCTTGGGTGACGGATGTCATCATGGAAAACGCCGCCGGGTTCCAGGGATATCCCCCGAACGAAGGGTCGGATGACCTGCGCAGCGCGATCACGGGCTGGATCAATCGGCGATATGGGGTTCAGATGGACCCTGATGCCAACGTTATGGCGCTGAACGGCACGCGCGAGGGGCTATACAACGCCGCCATGGCCTTGTGCCCGGAACAGAAGAATGGTCAGCAGCCGATCATCCTGTGCCCGAACCCGTTTTATCAGGTCTACATGGTCGCCTCGCTGTCGGTCGGCGCGCAGCCATATTTTGTGCCCGCCACCGCCGCGACGGGCCATCTGCCGGACTATGCCGGCCTGCCTGCGGAGGTGCTGAACCGCACCGCCGTGGCCTATATCTGTTCACCCGCCAATCCGCAGGGGGCCGTTGCCTCGCGCGATTATTGGGCCGAACTGATCCGTCTGGCCGAGCAGTACGATTTCCGCATTTTTGCGGATGAGTGCTATTCTGAGATTTACCGTGAAGAGGCCCCGACAGGTATTCTGACTGTCGCTCAGGAATTGGGTGCTGATCCTGAACGCATCACGCTGTTCAACTCACTCTCCAAACGCTCGAATCTCGCCGGCTTGCGCTCGGGTCTGATCGCGGGCGGGCCTGAGACGATCAAACAGGTCAAGCAGCTGCGCACCTATGCCGGGTCGCCTCTGCCTCTGCCGTTACAGGCAGCCGCTGCCCGGGTGTGGGCGGATGAGGAACACGTTCGGGAAAACCGCGCGCTGTATCAGGAAAAATACGCCATAGCGGATGAGGTGTTCGCAGGCGTGCAGGGCTATATGGCGCCCGAGGCAGGGTTCTTTCTGTGGCTGCCGGTCGAGAATGGTGAAGACACCGCATTGAAGGTCTGGAAGGAAACCGGTGTCCGGGTCCTGCCGGGCGCATATCTTTCACAAGGTGATCCGGGGAATAACCCGGGCAAAGGCTTTATCCGGGTTGCATTGGTGGCCCCAAAAACAGAGTTGCAGCGTGGTCTGATCACACTCCGCGACTGCATCTATTCGTGAGGTACGAGGGCAAAATGGCATCATATAACGCGCGCAACCGCGATCCATTGCTGGACAGCACAACGCAGGCAGCCCTGGAGCGACGCAGCAAGGAGTTGATTGGCATCGCCCTGATCCTGCTGGGTTTGGCAGCCGCCGCGATGATCTGGTCCTACACGCCCGATGATCCGAACTGGATGGTTTCGACCGACGCGCCGGTGCAAAACTGGATGGGGCGGATCGGGGCCTCGATCGCCGCACCCTTGTTCATGATCGTCGGCTGGGGAAGCTGGGGCATCGCATTGGTTCTGATCGGTTGGGGTTTACGGTTTGCGGGCCATTTCGGGGAAGATCGCGCCATTGCGCGTCTGATTTTTGCGCCGATCTGGATCGCCGTCGTCTCGGTGTATGCCGCAACCCTTGTTCCTGGCGCAGACTGGCGCGCGACCCACAGCTATGGTCTGGGCGGTTTGTTCGGCGATACGGTCATGGGCGCGTTGCTGACGCTGCTGCCGATTTCGTCACATTTTCTGGTGAAGCTGATGTCGCTTGCCATGGCAGTCGGGATGATTGCGCTGGGTGTCTTTGTGCTGGGTTTCACCAAAACCGATGTCAAGCGGGGTTTCCGGGCCTTCCTGCTGGGTCTTGTGATGGCATACGACATGCTGATGACCCTGATGGGCCGTGGTGCGGCCTCGGCCGCGCAAGCGGCACGGGATCGCCGCGCGCAGTGGGAAGAGCGCAAACTTGCGCGAACCGCAGCGGCCGAGGCCGTGTTCGAGGATGATCTGGCTTATGCCGATCCAATCTTTGAAGAGCCCGAACTGGAAAGTCCCGAACCTCCGGTCAAGTCCGGTCTGTTGGCGCGCATGCCGTCACTCATCCGGCGCCCCGATCCCATGCCCGAGCCGGAACTGGTCGATCCTGAGCCAATCGCGGGTTTCGACGAAATGCCGGGCGAGGATCGCATCCGTTCGAAAATCTCGGCTGCTGTGCGCAATCGCAAAGTGGCCACAGGTGAGTTGACGCCCGAACCCGACCCGAACTTTCCGCTGACCAAAGGCCGTGGCCGCCGCCCGGGGCCGCTGATCCTGAACACAAGCAAGCCCGATGGCTTGCCGATGGAACCGCCGGTGACAGCAGCAGGACTGCCGCCCGAGCCACCCGTAACAGCGGGTGACAAGCCAGAGTGGCAAGAATCCACGCCGGTTGAAAACGCGCCCGCGCCTATGCAGACCCCCTATGCGCCCGAGCCGGATGTGGAGGACGAGGTATTCGAGGATGTCGAAGAAGCTGTTTTGCAATCGCGCCCGGCGATGAAAATCCCGGTGGCCGAACCGCGCAAGCCCGTGGTCGCGCAACCGATACGGCGCACGCCGCAGCCGTCTCGCCGCGCACAGGCCGAGGCACAGCCTGCGTTGTCCTTTGAAGAGCGGCACTCGGATTTCGAACTGCCACCCCTGGGCCTTTTGTCGAATCCGGCCAGCATTCAGCGCCATCATCTGAGCGATGAAGCCTTGGAAGAAAACGCGCGGATGCTGGAAAACGTTCTGGATGATTATGGCGTAAAGGGTGAGATCGTCAGCGTTCGCCCCGGCCCGGTCGTCACCATGTACGAACTGGAGCCCGCTCCGGGGCTGAAGGCAAGCCGCGTGATCGGTCTGGCCGATGACATCGCACGTTCGATGTCGGCCCTGTCGGCGCGGGTTTCGACCCTGCCGGGCCGTTCGGTGATCGGTATCGAACTGCCGAACGAAAACCGCGAAATGGTGGTTCTGCGTGAAATCCTGGCCAGCCGCGATTTCGGCGATGGCAACCAGGCGCTGCCTTTGGCCTTGGGCAAGGATATCGGCGGCGAGTCCGTTGTGGCAAACCTGGCGAAGATGCCTCACCTGCTGATTGCGGGAACCACGGGTTCGGGTAAGTCGGTGGCGATCAACACGATGATCCTGTCGCTGCTGTACAAGCTGACGCCGGATGAATGCCGCCTGATCATGATCGACCCGAAGATGTTGGAACTGTCGGTCTATGATGGCATCCCGCATCTGCTCTCACCCGTTGTGACCGACCCGAAAAAGGCGGTGGTGGCCCTGAAATGGGTCGTGGGCGAGATGGAAGATCGCTATCGCAAGATGTCCAAAATGGGTGTTCGCAACATCGCAGGTTACAACGGTCGGGTGAAGGATGCGCTGGCCAAGGGCGAGTTGTTCAGTCGCACGGTGCAAACCGGGTTTGACGATGAAACTGGCGAACCCACATTCGAGACGGAAGAATTCGCGCCCGAAGCGATGCCCTACATCGTCGTCATCGTCGATGAGATGGCCGATCTGATGATGGTGGCGGGAAAGGAAATCGAAGCCTGCATCCAGCGTCTGGCACAGATGGCGCGGGCCTCGGGCATTCACCTGATCATGGCCACACAGCGCCCCTCGGTCGACGTGATCACCGGTACGATCAAGGCCAACTTCCCTACGCGGATTTCGTTCCAGGTGACCTCGAAAGTCGACAGCCGTACCATTCTGGGTGAAATGGGGGCCGAACAGCTGCTGGGGCAGGGTGACATGCTGTACATGGCTGGTGGTGCCAAGATTACCCGCTGCCACGGGCCGTTCGTGTCGGATGAAGAGGTCGAGGAAGTCGTCAACCACCTGAAACAGTTCGGTCCGCCGGATTACGTGGGCAGCGTTCTGGATGGACCGGCCGAGGACAAGGTCGACAATATCGACGCCGTTCTGGGGCTGAATACCGGTGGTAACACGAACGGAGAGGACGCGTTGTACGATCAGGCGGTGGCAATCGTGATCAAGGATCGCAAATGCTCGACCTCGTATATTCAGCGAAAACTTGCCATCGGCTACAACAAAGCTGCGCGGCTTGTTGAGCAAATGGAAGACGAAGGTGTTGTTTCGTCAGCAAATCATGTCGGGAAACGCGAAATCCTCGTCCCTGAACAGTAAGATATTTAATAACAAGGGCAGAAGGCCTATCTGTACGGCATGAAACAGATTGCTTTTGCCCTTGCTTTGACACTGGCCGCACCCGCCGCATGGGCGGCGGAGAAGCTGCCGCTCTCGCAGATTTCCAATTACCTGAACGGGTTGAAGACGGTTCAGACGACATTCACCCAGGTGAATGACGATGGCTCGCTGAGCACCGGCAAGCTGTGGATGCAGCGCCCGGGCAAGATGCGGTTCGAATATGACCCGCCCAACAGTGCCGTGGTGCTGGCGAGATCCGGAAGTGTTCAGATCTTTGACCCGAAATCGAACCAGCCGCCTGAACAATACCCGCTTAAGCGCACGCCGCTGTCCATCGTGCTGGCGCGCAACGTGAATCTGAGCCAGGCGAATATGGTTGTAGGCCACAGCTTTGACGGCACGGCCACCGTTGTCACCGCGCAGGATCCCAAAAACCCCGAAGCGGGCCGGATCGAACTGATTTTCACGGACAATCCGGTCGAGCTGCGCAAATGGGTGATTCACGACAATGCAGGCAGCCAGACAACGGTATTGCTGGGCGCCCTGAATGAAGGTGGTCGCCTTGATCAGAAGCTGTTCTCGGACAAAAAGAGAAGCGGGTCAGGCAATCGCTGACCCGCTGACGCATCAGTACCGGCAGTTTGCCAATTGTGCCTGATATAACCGCGCGCGCGCGTCCACGTCATTTGCAACGTTCAACAACCAGGATTTGTTGTTGTAGCTGCCGCGCGCGTACCCTGTATGGCCTTCGTGATAGGCTAGGTATTGATTGCGCGTATCTGCCGGGTGGATACCGTTACGCTCGTAGCTTTTGTTCATGTACCAGCCAATGAAATCCGAGGCGTCGCGGATGCGATCGCGCTTGGCCCGGCGTTTTCCTGTTTCGCGCTGATATTGTTCCCACGTGCCGTCCAGTGCCTGACCATAGCCATAAGCGCTGCTTTGACGGCCCATCGGGATGACGCCCAAAACATATCTGTGCGGCGTGCGCGCGTCATGCTTGTACCGGCTTTCCTGATAGATGGTCGCCATCTGAACGTGAACGGGAACGCCCCATTTACGCTCGGTATTCTTGAAGGCCTTGATAAAGTCGGGTTTTTCACGCGCAATGCTGCACGCGTCGTTTAATCTGCTGGGCGGCTGTTTGGAACCGCCCCCACAGGATGCCAGAAGCAGCACCCCCAGGAGTACGAAAAGAATTCTGCTCATGTGCCTCGTGCCTTTTTTGTTTATTCTAGCGCAGATTGAGCTCTGAGGAAATCACAATCGCTATAAAAGGATGGCCAGAACAGCCGGTAACGCCGCTACGGAAAGCACGGTGGACACCATGACCATGCCGGCGACGGCATCGGAATCGGCCCCGAACCGTTCGGCCAACAGGTAAGAGGTCACGGCAACCGGCGTACAGATTTGAACAACCAGAACGCCAAATGCGATCGTGTCCAGATCAAACCATCCTCCGATTCCCCATCCCAGCGCAAAGCACACCGCCAGTTTCAGCGCTGACAGCCACAGCGCCCGCCCCAGGCTGTGCGAGGTCAGGCGGGCGATTGCCACACCCAACGTGACCAACATCAGCGGGACGGCCATTTGCCCCAGAAGCGCCAGCGTGTTGGTCAGAAATGTCGGCGTCTGCCACCCCTGCCACAGAAACACTGCGCCAAGGATCGTCGCCCAGGCCATTGGTTGGCGCGCAACCTGTCCCCACGCCCCTTTCCCGGCGACCAGATAGATCCCGTAAGTGAAAGAAAACAGCGCGGTAACTGACAGAAAGATGACCGCATAACCCAAACCAATCTGGCCAAAGGCAAAGATACACAGCGGCAGGCCCAGATTGCCTGTATTGCCGAAGATCAAAGGCGACAGATATGTTCGCGGGTCTAGTCGCAGCCCTCGAACGATCAGCCAGAACACAACCGCCAACAGAAGATTTGCAACCAGTGTCGCCATTGTGAAGCGCGACAGATCATTGCCCGGGATTTCGGTTTGCATCAGGGCAACAAAGATCAGACTGGGCATTGCCAGCATCGTTGCAAAGCGGGTGACGAATTGCAGGCGGTATTCGAAGCCCAGCTTGACCCAGGTAAAGCCAACAGCCGCCAACAGAAAAACCGGCGCCACGATTTCGAACACTGTCAGTATAAGGTTCACAGACTGTTTCCCTGATTTTCACATCAATGATTGGCTTTTCCGCCCGGAAACGGGTAAAAAAAGCGTTGGGGGCTGAAACAATGTTAAAGACACGTGCAAAATACGGCTTGGGCCAAGTGGTTCGTCACAAGAAACACCCTTTTCGAGGGGTGATTTTTGACGTGGATCCCGAGTTTTCGAATACCGAAGAATGGTATCAGGCCATTCCGGAAGACAGCCGCCCAAGGAAAGAGCAACCGTTCTACCACCTGCTGGCCGAGAACGACCAATCCTTCTATGTTGCTTATGTTTCAGAACAAAATCTGGTTGCAGACTATTCAGGCGAACCGGTCGAGCACCCGGATATTCCCAATATGTTCGGACCGTTCGAAGATGGTGCATACCCCCTGCATTTCCACCTGAACTAGGTGCGCCGAACCGGCGGGCAAAGGTCTGCCGTTGATCAGTATCCAAGGGCGCAGCCATCCTTGCGTGGGTCGCTGGCACCCTCCAAAACACCGTCTTTTCGGATTCGGATCGCTTGCGCTCCGCCAAGTGGTGTTTCCGGTGTCTCAATATTATGGCCGATCTTGGACAATTGTTTCGCGACCTCTTCGGGATACCCGCGTTCCAGTTTCAGAACCGATCCGTCAAAAAAGGCACGGGGTGCATTAATGCTTTCCTGCAACTCAAGCCCGTAGTCTGTGAGGTTTGAAACAAAACGTGCGTGGCCGGTCGGCTGATAGGCCCCGCCCATCACGCCAAATGGCATCGTGACACGATCGCTTTCGGTTAGCATTCCCGGGATGATTGTGTGCATTGGGCGCTTACCTCCGCCCAGTTCGTTCGGATGGCCGGGCTGCAATGTGAATCCAGCCCCTCGGTTTTGCAGCAATATGCCGTATTTTTCCGATGCGATACCCGAACCAAAGCTGTGAAAGATCGAATAGATCAACGAAACAGCCATCTGATCGCGGTCGACAACGGTGATGTAAACCGTGTCCTTGTGAACCGCTTCGGTCAGAGGCGCCGCAGCAGGCATCGCCTTTTGGGGATCGATCAAAGCAGCCAGATTGGCAGCCACATCCGGATCCAGAAAGCGCTGCACTCTTGCCATGTGGTCGGGATCCGCGATGAACCGGTTTCGAGCGTCATAGGCCAGTTTGGTGGCCTCGGCTTCGATATGAATACGCTCTGCTCCGAATGGATCCATCGAGGCAATGTCAAAATGTTTGAGGATATTCAGCAGCAAAATCGCGGTTGCGCCCTGGCCGTTCGGTGGATGTTCCACCAAATCCACTCCTTTGTAGGCCCCATGTATCGGCTGCGTTTCAGTACATCTTGTGTGATGAAAATCCTCATCAGTATGGACACCGCCCCTTTCCGAAAGTGCGGTGATCATATCGTCGGCTATTTCACCTGAATAGAACGCGTCGCGCCCGTGGGCTACGATCTGGCGCAATACCTCTGCCTGTCCCGGCGCTCGGAAAACCTGCCCGATCGACGGGGCTTGCCCGTCAATCAGATAGTGGTCGCGGGCGGCGCCCTGAAGTGTTGCGGCACCAGACTTCCAATCGAAAGCGACCCGAGGAGCCACCGGAACACCCGCTTCAGCATAGTGAATCGCCGGTTTCAAAATCGCGCCCAACCCCAGGCGACCCTCGGTCTGGGCCAGGTGGCAAAAGGCATCGACGGCTCCGGGAATGGTCACGGCATCCGGCCCGCCCAAAGGTACGGATGACAGGCCCTGATCGCGCAACATCTGGGACTGCGCGGCAGCCGGTGCGCGGCCCGATCCGTTGAGCGCGCGTATCCTGCTTTCGCCGGCACGATTGAACAGAACGAAGCAATCGCCGCCCAATCCGGTCATCTGAGGTTCGCAAATCCCCAGAAGAACGGCCCCGGCAATCGCTGCATCCATCGCGTTGCCGCCCTGGCCCAAGATATCGATGGCCACCTTTGCCGCCAGCGGATGCGACGTTGCGCACATGCCTTGCGTGGCAAAAACTTCGGATCGGCCCGGACTATGCAGATCACGCATGGTGAATTCTCTCTCTTTGGAACAAGAGAAAGCTATTCACTGATCAGCGATTGTCCAGCGATTTCAGGGGGGGAGTTCCTCGGCGCCATTCACTGGGTGGGGGCTGTGATATGTGGCGCCGAGGGAAGCTATCTGAGCTACGAGTTACTGTATGGTGGTTGTTTGCGGCGCGACAATGTTTCGAAAATGACCTTATTGTGACCAATTGTGGTCGATCACCCGTTGGGTTCGAAATCAAACCGCAGGGACAGCCGATTGCATCCACCGCGCCGCTCGTACCGGATATCGCTGGTGAGGCGATGAATCAGGAACCAGCCGAACCCTCCTTCGGGGAGGTCCGGTAGATCCGTTCCAATTGGAGCAGAGGCGCCATCCGGAAGTCGGTATCCAGGCAGCGGGCGCCCCGTATCCGAGATCAGGATGTCCAGAAGATCCCTGTCCAGCCGGCAGGTGACCTGAACCTTGGCCGCGGCGATGCCATTGTAAGCGTGTTCCACAACGTTGTTGATGGCTTCAGCCAATGCAATCTTCACATCACCGGCTTTATGGGGTGGCAATCCCCGTTCCGCCAGACCGACGCTAAGCTTTGCAATGCCCTCACTGGCCTCTGATTCCGTCGCAGCGAAGGTCAGTTCCAGGCAGGTCTTGTTTTCAATCGGCTCCACGCCATCTATCCCCTGCTGCCGTTAGGCGTCTGTCTCTGACAACGCGTCATCCAGAGTTTCAAAAAGCCTGAAAACCGTATCCATGCGTGTCAGGCGAAAGACTTTTTCGACCACTGGCTGCAACCCGGCCAGATCAAGCCTCCGCTCTTTTCCCAGCTGTTTCATTGAGGCAACGATTGCACCCAGGCCGCTGGAGTCAATGAACTCGACATCGGACAGATCCAGAACAACGCGAAGAGCGCTGTCCTCGGTATTGGCGCGCATGTCTTCCTTGAACTGAATGGCCATTGCAGCATCGATCCGGTCGGCATGAACGGTGATGATCTGAGTTTCGCCGATTGTCTTGCTGGTCAGCCCCATGATCCTGCCGCCTTCCAAACTGAAATTGAGTCGTAGAAATACGCTAGACGGCAATTCTTACCATTCGGTATTCAAGAGCCGGAAAGCAGGAGGAAAACCCGGATGAGAGACGTTGTTATAGCAGGGGCCGCCCGTACACCGATGGGCGGGTTTCAGGGCATGTTTGACGGTGTTGCTGCGGCTGACCTCGGGGGCGAAGCAATCCGCGCGGCTTTGCAGCAGGCAGGGGTGCAGACGGTCGACGAAGTGCTGATGGGCTGCGTTTTGCCAGCGGGGCAGGGCCAGGCACCTGCGCGGCAGGCCGGATTCGCGGCTGGATTGGGCGAAGAGGTTCCCGCCACGACGCTGAACAAAATGTGTGGTTCGGGGATGAAGGCCGCTATGATGTCCTTTGACCAAATTGCATTGGGTCACGCAGATACGATGGTAGCGGGCGGCATGGAAAGCATGACCAACGCGCCGTATCTTCTTCCCAAGATGCGCGGCGGTGCCCGCATTGGCCACGGCCAGGTGGTTGACCACATGTTCCTCGACGGCCTTGAAGATGCCTATGACAAAGGCCGTCTGATGGGGACTTTCGCCGAAGATTGTGCCGAGGCGTACCAGTTCACCCGTGAAGCACAGGATGAATACGCGCTGCAATCTTTGTCCAACGCGCTGTCTGCGCAGGAAAATGGCGCATTCGATCAGGAAATCACGCCCGTTACCGTCCGGACGCGCAAGGGTGAAATTCTGCTGGACACAGATGAGCAGCCAAAATCCGCCCGCCCCGAGAAGATCCCGACGCTGAAGCCTGCGTTCCGCAAGGACGGTACGGTGACGGCCGCCAACTCGTCTTCGATTTCGGACGGCGCGGCGGCGCTGGTTCTTGCGTCGGCAGAAACCGCCGAAGCGCAGGGCATGACGGTTCGGGCCCGGATTTTGGGCCATGCGAGTCATGCTCAGGCTCCCGGCCTTTTCACGACGGCTCCGGTCCCGGCGGCGCAGAAGCTCTTGTCTCGCATTGGCTGGAGCAAAGATGACGTCGACCTGTGGGAAGTGAACGAGGCCTTCGCGGTTGTGCCGATGGCTTTCATGCACGAAATGGGCTTGCCGCGAGACAAAGTGAATGTGAATGGCGGCGCCTGTGCCCTGGGTCACCCCATCGGTGCCTCTGGTGCCCGCATCATCGTTACGTTGTTGAATGCGCTGGAAAAACGTAACCTCAAACGGGGCGTCGCGGCGATCTGCATTGGCGGGGGTGAAGGCACGGCCATTGCCATCGAACGCGTTTGACCCTTCATCTTTTTCCAAATACTCCGGGGGTTCGGGGGCCGTGCCCCCGACCATCCGAAGGGGTTGCATTCAATGACTGCCGATTATGAAACGCTTGCCAAAACCATCGCGGCCCTGACCGAGGGTGAAACGGACCAGGTTGCTCTCATGGCCACTGTCGCCTGCGAGGTTCACCATTCCGACGATCGGTTTGACTGGACCGGGTTTTACCGTGTCACCGAGCCGGGCGTTCTGAAGATCGGCCCCTATCAGGGCGGGCATGGTTGTTTGGTCATCCCGTTCGAACGGGGCGTCTGCGGTGCCGCCGCAAGAACGGGCGAAACGCAACTGGTGCCGGATGTCGATGCGTTTCCGGGTCACATCGCCTGCGCCAGCTCAACTCGATCCGAACTGGTTCTGCCCGTGCGGGATTCGTCGGGAAAAGTCATCGCCGTTTTTGACATTGACAGCGACCAGCCGGATGCTTTCACGCAACAGGATGCGCAAAATCTGGAAGGCATTCTGACCGCCGTGTTTGCGGGGCGCTGACCGCTGCGGTCGTTGCGGATGTGCATCAACCCAAAGGATTCCCGGGCGATTGAACGGCCCGGCTGACTTCGTCTTGCAGGCTTCGAAACGATCTCCTATCAAAATCCATAGCGAAGTTTCGTTTTGGGGTGTTTCTCAGGGATGCAAGAGTCTGACATCAATCCGACGGTCGCGGATGAAGCGTCCCCCAAAGGGATCAGACGCGCCCATATGGCGACATTCCCGGATCGCATCGGCGTATTGCCCCATTCGGTGGCAAGCATCGCGCATCAGGTCGACAGGGTTTTCATCTGCCTGAATGAATATCAGGAAGTTCCCGATTTTCTGGGCGAGTTCGACAACGTCACCGCCGTGATCCCCGACCGGGATTACAAGGATGTCGGCAAGTTCATTTTCCAGCCGGATCCGGCAGATACCGTTTTTCTGGTCGACGACGATATCGAATATGCGGACAACTATGCCCGTCAGACAATACGCCGGGCGCGGGGCGTCGGACTGGAAAAGCGCGTCTTCGGCTATCATGCCACGACCTTCACAAACCCGACGCCCAGGTCGATACGGCAGCGCACGTTGTTGCGTATGAACCAACGGCTGACCTACTCGACCAGGGTACACCAGTTGGGAACCGGCACCGTCATGTTGTCCGGGTCGCTGTTCCCGACGCTGGAATACATGGAAGGCAGCGAGAAGTTCGTCGACGTGCGTTTTGCCCGGTACTGTTTCGAAAAGGGCATCGAAATGTGGACGCTGCCCAGAAATCGCCGCCGCTTTCCCAGCTTGCTTGCCGGGCTGGAGCCGGAAAAGCGTGAAACAATCGCGGACAGTTTCACCCGTCGTTGGCCTCAACATGTGTTGGATGAAGTGAAGGTTTTTGCCGGCCTTCAATTCTAAAGCCGGGCGGGTTTTGCACGATTCAGGCCTTTCCAGATCTGTTTCTGCCGCGAAGGGTTTCCCATGTCACCGCTGCGCGACGGGGGAACGATATGTGCTGTCTTTTTGAAATGAAGTCCTTGTACGACAAACACTGAAATCCGGCTGCAGCGCCCCTGCGGTTTTTCTGGTGTTTCAGGGGTCTGTGCGCCTGCTGGTCCTCAATTCTGTCGTTCGCACACGATGATGATAGACGCCCGATTGAAAACGGGCGTGAAAAAACGCTTGGAAATTTCACCAACTTGTTCCATCGTGAAAAACGAGGAAAGAATTTCACGAGATTCGGAGCGGCCTGTGAACAGCCAAGCCCCCCAAAGCGCGACCCTTGGTGCTGACCTGAGGGCCTTGCGCAAAGCCCGAGGGTTGACCCTGACCGAGATTGCAACTCGGCTGGATCGCTCTGTCGGTTGGTTGAGCCAGGTTGAGCGGGATTTGTCCGAGCCTTCAATCTCGGACCTGCGCCAGATTGCCGAATGCCTTGGCGTGCCCATGTCGATGCTGTTTGCGCATTCCGCCGCCCCCGCAGACGAACAGGGCTACGTTGTGCGCGCCGGGTCGCGTCGCCCGATGGGGTCGGGCGAAGAAGGGCTGATCGAAGAGTTGCTGTCGCCGGATCTGACCGATGATTTCGAAATGGTGCATTCCACTTTCGAGCCAAATTCACGGATGCAGACACCGGCCAACCGCCCGACTCAGGAAGTGGGCTACATGATTTCAGGTCGATTGAACCTGACGATCGGGTCGCGTGAATTCCTGGTGGGTCCGGGCGACAGTTTTCGGATCAGACATGAACCTTATCAATGGGCCAACCCCTATGATGAGCCTGCAGTGGCCATCTGGGTCATCGCCCCGCCGGTGTACTGATGAGCTTCGAGGCCTGGACCATATTCGCGCTGTTCTGGGTGGTGTTCGTCACCACGCCGGGGCCGAACGCGGTCAACTGCATCTCGAACGGGATGAGCCTGCCCTTTCCCAAGGCGATGCTGGGGGTGCTGGCGATCCTCACGCAGGCCAGCATGTTTTTGATCCTGTCCGCGCTGGGCGTCACAGCCCTGATTGCCGCTTCTCCGACCGGGTTTTTCGTGGCCAAGTTGGTCGGTGCGGGCTTTCTTATCTGGTTGGGCCTGCGGGGATGGATGAACGCAACAAAGCCCGCTCCGGTCTCGGAACGCCCGGCGCGGCATGTCTATCTGCACGCGCTGGCAGTGGCCACGATCAACCCAAAAAGCGTCGCCGGATACCTTGCCGCGTTTTCGCAATTCGTTCAGCCCGGTGTTCCGATCTGGCAGCAGATGGTCGTGATCATGCCAACCGCACTATTCATCACAACGCTCAGCTATACCGGTTTTACCGTGTTGGGCGCTTTGATGGGCAAGGCGGCACTGGGCGCGGTGTTCAACATCTGGGTGCGCCGGCTAATGGCGGCCTGTTTCATAATCTACGGCGTGTTGTTGGGAACCAGCACCGCGCCTGTGGCAAGGGGGTAATCTTATGTACAACGGGTCCTGCCTTTGCGGTTCAGTTGCTTTCACCATCGACGGAGACCTTTCACCGCCTTCGGTCTGCCATTGCGGGCAGTGCCGAAAGCAATCCGGCCATGTCTGGGCTTCGACCACGACCCATCAGGACAACCTGAGTTTCTCGGCCCGCGACACGCTGAACTGGTTCCGTGCATCAGACATCGCAAGGCGCGGGTTTTGCAGCAAATGTGGCTCATTCCTCTTCTGGCAACATACCGAAGAGGACACGATTTCGATTGCCATGGGCGCGTTCGATGCGCCCACGGGCCAAAAGCTCTCGAAGCACATCTTTGTGGCTGACAAGGGCGACTATTACGACATCACGGACGATCTGCCCCAACGGGCACAATAACAGGGACCAAAACTCATGAGTGATTTTCCGACAAAAGCACGCGTGGTCATTATCGGTGGCGGTGTGGTGGGGGCGTCCTCGCTGTATCATCTGGCCAAGAAAGGCTGGACCGACTGCGTTCTGCTGGAAAAGAACGAACTGACCGCAGGCTCGACCTGGCACGCGGCCGGTAACGTTCCGACCTTCTCGACCTCCTGGGCGATCATGAACATGCAGCGGTATTCGACCGAGTTGTATTCGCGTCTGGGCGAAGAGGTCGACTATCCGATGAACTACCATGTTTCGGGGTCGATCCGTCTGGCGCACAGCAAGGAACGGATGCAGGAGTTTGAGCGCGCATGTGCGATGGGCCGCTATCAGGGCATCAAGATGGAGATGTGGACGCCCGAGCAGGCCAAGGAGAAATATCCATTCCTCGAGACTCATGATCTGGAAGGTGTGCTGTTCGACCCAAGCGATGGTGACATCGACCCGGCGCAGCTGACGCAGGCGCTGGCCAAGGGCGCGCGTGACTTGGGCCAGAAGATCATCCGCTTCTGTCCGGCAACTGGCGTCACCCAGCATGACCACGGCACCTGGACCGTGCACACCGAAAAGGGCGAAATCGACTGCGACTATGTGGTCAACGCCGCCGGCTACTACGCGCAGCGCGTGGGTGAATGGTTCAAGCCCTATGGCGGCCGCACCGTGCCTGCGATGGTCATGAGCCACCAGTACCTGCTGACCGAGGAAATCCCCGAAATCGAGGCCTGGTCGAAGGAAAACGGCGGCAAGCTGCCGCTGCTGCGCGACGTGGATGTCTCCTACTACCTGCGGCAGGAGAAGAACGGCTTCAACCTCGGCCCCTACGAGCCCAACTGCAAGGGCCACTGGATGACCGAGGACGACCCGATGCCCGAGGACTTCAGCTTCCAGCTGTGGAACGACGATCTGGACCGGATCGAGGACATCGTCGCCGATGCGATGGAGCGGGTGCCGCTGATGGCGACCTCGGGCGTGGGGCGCGTGATCAACGGCCCGATCCCCTATGCGCCCGACGGCCTGCCGCTGATCGGCCCGATGCCCGGCGTCAAGAACGCTTTCGAGGCGCATACCTTCACCTTCGGCATCGCCCAGGGCGGCGGCGCGGGCAAGGTGCTGGCCGAATGGATCGTGGATGGCGCCACCGAATGGGACATGTGGGCCGTCGATCCGCGTCGCTATACCGACTACACCGATCAGGACTACTGCAACCAAAAGGGCATGGAGGTCTATGGCAACGAATACGCCATGCACTTCCCCCATCACGAATGGCCCGCCGCGCGCGACAAGAAGCTGTCGCCGGTGCATGCCAAGGTCAAGGAGCTGGGCGGTGTCATGGGTGCCTACAATGGCTGGGAGCGTGCCAACTGGTTCGCGCAGCCGGGCGATGACACCTCCGAGGAAAGCACCCATACCTGGGGCCGCTCGGGCCCGTGGGAGCAGCGGATCAAGGAAGAATGCGAGGCCGTGCGCGACCATTGCGGCGTGCTTGACCTGCCCGGCTTCTCGCGCTTTGTCGTCAAGGGCGAAGGCGCGGCCGAGGCGCTGCGCGGGCTGGTCTCGGGCGGCCTGCCCAAGGTGGGGCGGATCAACCTGGTCTATATCGCTGACGACCGTGGCCGCATCCTGACCGAGATGTCCTGCATGCGTCTGGGCGAGGAGGAGTTCGTGATGATCACCGCCGCCACCGCCCAATGGCATGACCGCGACATCCTGATGAACGCGATGCCTGCGGGCGTCACGGTCGAGGACGTGACCACCACCCGCGACACGCTGATCGTGACCGGACCCAAATCGCGCGAGATCCTGTCGGGTCTGACCGATGCCGACCTGTCGCTGGGCTGGCTGACCCATCAGACCGCCACCGTGGCCGGGCAACCCGCCCACCTGATCCGCGTGTCCTTCGCCGGTGAACTGGGCTGGGAGGTGCATGCCTTGAACGAGCACATGCCCGCGATCTATGACGCGATCCTCGCCGCCGGGGCTAAGCCTTTTGGCATGTATGCGCTGAACTCACTGCGTATCGAAAAGGGATACCGCGCGTGGAAGGGCGATCTGTCGACCGACTATTCGTTGCTGGAAGGCGGGCTGGAGCGCTTCGTCAAGCTGGATAAACCGCAGGACTTCCCCGGCAAGGCCGCAATCCTGAGCGAGAAACAGCAGGGCGTGAAAAAGTCGTTCGTCACCCTGACTGTCGACGCAGGTGATTGCGATGCGCCTTACATGTCGTGCATCTGGCAGGGCGATCAGATCGTGGGCGAGACCACTTCGGGCGCATGGGGGTACCGCGTCGGCAAGTCCATCGCGCTGGGCATGATCAAGTCCGAACTTGCAAACCCCGGTACCGAGCTTGAGGTTGAAATCTACGGCCAGAAGTGCCGCGCCGTGGTACAGGAGGATCAGCCGCTGTGGGATCCCGCAAACGAGCGGCTGCGCGCCTGACGAAAGGAGGCCCCCATGCGCCCGCGATATTCCAGGCAGGGACCCGGTGAGGGTGTCAACCATGACTGGGAAAACGACCATACCTTCGTGAAGGTTTCCGGTCGGGGCACGAGCGGGGCTCACACCGTGATGGAAGACAACGTGAAGGCCAGCTGTTCGCCTGGCCTTCATCGCCACAACAGCCATGCCGAGGTTTTCTGTTTTCCGGAAGGCGGGGTTGATTTCCTTGTCGATGGTGGATCGCGTTGATGTGGCTGAGGATCACGAGCCACTGTCCGAAACATTCGGATGATGAGGTCTGAGATGACGATTCCCAATACCATGTCGGGCGTCTACCTGACCGGTCACGGTGGACCCGAGGTTCTGGAATGGCGTGATGATATTCCGGTTCCTGAACCCGGGGCAGGGCAAGTTCTTGTTCGGGTCGCTGCCGCGGGCGTGAACAACACGGATATCAACACGCGGGTCGGTTGGTATTCCTCGGACGTCACCGGCGCGACGGATGCCGTTGATCAGAAGGTCGAAGCGGGCGGTTGGGCCGGTGCATTGCACTTTCCCCGCATTCAGGGCGGAGATCTTTGCGGCATCGTGGAACAGGTTGGGCCGGGTGTTGCCCTCAAACCGGGGCAGCGCGTGACCTGTCCGATAAACCTGCCGCGCCCGCGCCCGGGAAACCCGCACGGCTTCATTGCGCTTGGTTCCGAGAATGACGGGGCTTTTGCGCAGTACTGCCTGGTTGAAGCCGATGATCTCTATGACGTCAGCGCCTCGCCCCTTTCGGACGTGGAAATCGCCGCCATTCCTTGCGCCTTCGGGACGGCGGAAAACCTGCTGACCCGCGCAGGCGTGACTGCCGGGCACAAGGTGCTGATCACCGGCGCCTCGGGCGGCGTCGGGCTGGCGGCGGTGCAACTGGCCGCCCTGCGCGGGGCGTCGGTTTGGGCTGTAACAGCTGCCGCGAAAGCCGAGATCGTGAAATCCCAGGGGGCCGAGA
>NZ_JBXWSM010000061.1:0-24889 GCF_059613405.1 Ruegeria sp. BHSA118 | reverse complement strand
CTGTGCCGCCGCCTCTGAGCTTTGGATGGAATGACCGGGAACCAGAACCGTACGCAAAGCCTTGTCCGCAAAAACACGCTCGCGTGCGGTTCGACTTTCAAGCCAGGACAAAACCATCGACGTTGGCATCGCAACGGCCAGACCCACAGCCGTGGTAATCAGGGCCACCCAGATCCCGCCTGCCAAAAGTGACGGATCAACCGATGATCCAGCGGTTTGCAAGCTTTGGAATGCACTGATCATACCCAGAACCGTACCAAAAAGACCCAGCAAAGGCGCCAGCTGCGCCACGGTGTCCAGCAAGCGAAAACCACGTTCCAGCCCGGCAAGCGCCAGACCCGCTTCGGCATCCAGCCGGTCATCGGCCCCTGGAACACCAGATGCGTTCATCGCCGCGCCCACAATAGGGGCAAGATAGCTGCTGCTGTCCGCCAGTCTGGCGCGTGCGGCAGTGTGATCTCCTGCATCCCAGGCTGCCAGAGCTTCAGACAGCACCTTGTGCCGCCCGACACCGCAGGCTGCAAATTGCCAGAGCTTGTAGAGGGTGACCGCCAGCGTCAAAACCGACATGGCGATCAATATCGCCACCACCGGCCCGCCGAGTTCGAAAATCTCACGAAGTGCGGCTACTGGACTCATCCCAACAACTCCATTTCCACCCTGCTGCTCAGCGTCAGGGTGCTGTCGCATATGTCACTTTCGGAACCACCCACGACGCAGGAATTCGCGCCGTTGATCAAGGCTTGTCCAACTGTGTCACATGTTCTGTTGGGAAGGTCGAACTGGCGCACCCGGGGCCGGTCGGCGGGCAAGTCGCGAAAATCGAACAGAGAAAGGTTCAACACACCACCTTCGGTGTCGAAAATGACGGTTTCGAATACGGCACCGTCGATCGGCTGCCCGGTTTCATTCCTGACCAGAAACGTCAACCTGCACGCGCTGGCGACATTCTCAGCCGAGTTCAGTTCCACAAAGAGCCGGGCAGCGGATTCAGCTGCGGATTGTGCAGACGCTGTGGACAGCAAACAGCCAGAAAACATGGCCGCGACGATAATGCGACGAAACAGCATGAACAGACTCCGTGTTGCAGCGCTGGAACAATCGGGCAGCGACCGTCAGCTTGCCCATCTGCGTTTCTACCCGAGGGACATGTTACATTAAAGAGCCGCAAAGGGTGGCAAAGTAAAAGGGTCGTCAGCGCGTGTTGATATACGTACGTTCACGGCAAGACATACGGTGCGCAATCAGAATTTCAACTGCGCCCAAGGTTGCACTGCGCATCGGGACAACCAACAATTTCATGTCGGGTCAAATTTGAAAATCCGCACTTTTCCAAACAGGTGCTTGGCCGGCAACAAAAGCTGCGAAACTGCGCCCGACCAAGCCTTCACAGAAGCTCCCCAAAAGCAGTTTTTGAACGTCGTTTTCACATAATTCTTGCTAAGAGCGCGAAAAATAATGCATATTTGTCTACGTTTTTAATGCATATAAACGATAATAACATGTTTTTTGAGAGGCAAGCGTCGAGCACAGCGCGGTTTCCGTGCGTCAAAACCCGTTGGGGGAAGGGGTTCGAGTTTGTCGTTGTTAAAGATTGTAATGGTTCTTTGCGTTGCCGTGGCCATACCGTCGCAGACCATCGCCAACATTGGAAAAATCATCAGCGTCAAACAAGGCGCCCAAGTCGTTCGCGGGGGAAAAGCACAGCCCGTTTATTCAGGAATGGAGGTTGCGTCCGGCGACGCGCTCAGCACTGATCAGACTGGCGTAATCCAAATCGTTTTTGTGGATGACACCAAGATTGCCATCGGCCCCAACGCACGCATGGTGCTGGATGTGTCCATGTTGCGAAATAACCGCAAAGCCAAGAGCTTTGCTGTTCAGGCTTTGGGTGGCAGTTTTCGGTTTATTTCTGGGAAAAGCCGAAAGAGGGCCTATTCGATCAGGACTCCGTCGGCGACAATGGCCGTGCGCGGCACAACCTTCGACATGTGGATCGTGTCGGATAAACAAAGCGCGATGCTTGTCCTGCAAGGTACGGTCCGCATGTGTGGCAGTCAGGGCTCGTGCAGGTCTTCGGGGCGTCAATGCAGCATGTTCGCAACAAGCGGAGAGGGAGGAGTTGGACGGCCTGCCGATCAGGCGCAATACGAACAAGCGCTGAAAAGCGGGTTTCCATTCGTTCAGTCCCAGGAAGGGTTGCTGCCCCCTTTGCAGGTACGGGTAGAAGGGTGTTCAGGTGATGGAGCGCCCATACGGCGCGTCGAAGCGGACCGGTCGGAAGCCCGTAGGGACCCTCCTCAGCAGCGAGAAGTCCAAAATACGGTCTCTGGACCTTCGCCTTCCGCGAACAATGAACCGGAAAGAGAAGAGCCGGACCATGCGGAACCCGAACAGGAAGAACCAGAGCAGGAAGAGCCCGACAGAGAAGAACCGGAGCAGGAAGAACCCGAACAGGAAGAACCCGAACCTGAGGAGCCCGAACGGGACGAACCAGAGCGGGAAGAAACTGATCCGTGATTGCTCGGGAATTGCTGTTGTACACGCAGTTTCAGTTCCATTTGTCTGGAGGATGGTGTGAGCGACAAGGTGCGGAAATCCAGGAACGGGCGATGGGCCTTCCGCCTCGTGGGGCTGGGGCTGATCCTATTGGGTTGCTTCATCCGGGCGTGGGATCCGTACCCGGTTCGAATGACGCGCCTGATCTATTTCGACGTTTTGCAAAGATTATCCCCGCGGGAGTTCAATCCCGAACTCCCCGTGCGCGTCGTGGATATCGATGAGGCTTCGCTTGCCAGCTTTGGACAATGGCCCTGGCCCCGCACTTTGGTTGCGCAGTTGGTGCAAAATCTGGGTGACTATGGCGCCGCGACGATTGCATTCGACATGCTGTTTGCCGAACCTGACCGGTATTCGCCATCTCGCCTTCTGAACGATCCATCGCTGGCGGGCGTGTTGACTGTGGAACGCCATGCCGAAAAGCTGGACAACGATATCATGCTTGGGATGGAAATGGCCTACTGGCCCGTGGTGCTGGGCGTGGCCGCGCGATTGTCAGCCAAAGGTGAACCCATTGCGGCCAAAGCCGGAATCATTGAATTCGGAGAAAGCCCCGCCGAGGGGCTGATCTCGGTCCCGCATTGGACGCCAATCGCGCCACCATTGGATCGGGCAGCGGCGGGTGTTGGTGGGGTCAATGTCTCGCCCATCGGTGGGACCGGCATCGTAAGACGTGCGCCGGTTCTTTGGAACGGTCCGGACGGTCCGCTGCCAAGCCTTGCAGTCGAAGCCCTCAGGGTCGCCCTGGGTGAGACCAGCATTCTCATGGAAGGCGCGCCTGACGAGGCTGGCATCATGCTGGCCGTCGAAATCGCCGGATACCGTTTGCCGACGACCGAGAATGGCGAGCTTTGGCTGAAATACCGGCGGGACACCCCCGACCTTTACATTTCAGCCAATGATGTTCTGGAAGGTTCCGAAAACCCCGGGCTTCGATCCGAAATCGAAGGAAGAATAATCCTGATCGGAACCTCCGCCGCCGGTTTGTTCGATATTCACCAGACAGCACTTGGCGAAAGCGTCCCCGGTGTTTCAATTCATGCCCAGATGATCGAGCAGATTCTGACCGGTGATATGCTCAGCCGGTCTGACGTGACCGCGGCGCAGGAACTGCTTGCCTTTGCGTTTCTAGGGCTTGTGGTGATTGCCGTCATGTCCAGCTTTGGCGCCATTGCATCCTTCATCGCCGGTGGCATAGCCGCCGCAGCCGTTCTTGCCATCAGCTGGCTGGTTTTTCAAAACCAATCCATCCTGTTCGACGCCACCTTTCCCCTGATTGGAGGCATCGCGAATTTTGGCCTGCTGGCGGGGTATCTTTTCGTTTCGACCGAGCGCGAAAAGCGCCAAATTCGAAAAGTCTTTTCGCATTACGTGGCCCCGGAAATCCTTGATGAAATGGAGAATTCGGGCCACCAGCTGCAATTGGGCGGAGAAAGTCAGGAAATCACTGTGATGTTTTCGGATATCCGGGGATTTACCGCTCTGTCCGAGTCCGCGTCGGCAACGGAACTTGTATCCTTGCTGAACGCGCTGTTTTCCAAGCTTGGAGATCAGATCCTGCATGAGCGTGGCACGATCGACAAATTCATCGGTGACGCCATCATGGCCTTCTGGAACGCGCCTTTACCCGTTGCGGACCATCCATGCCGCGCAGGGCTTGCCGCGATCAGGATGCGGCGTGCTTTGGCACAGTTCAATGCATCCGAGATCATGCGGAACCGAAAGCCGATAGCGCTGGCAACCGGAATCGCCACGGGGCAGGCCTGCGTCGGCAACATAGGATCGCAAAAACGGTTCAACTATACAGTTATCGGAGATGTCGTGAATGTTTCGGCACGGATCGAACAATGTTGTCGAACGGTCGAGTATGACATTGTCGTTTCCGACGGGGTGTATCAAGCCGGTCGAGATGAACTGGCATTTTTGCAGGCCGGCCATGTTGACCTGAAAGGCAAAGCCAACCCGGAGCCCGTTTTTGTTCTGGTTGGAGATTCCATTTTGCGGAAGACCGACGCGTTCCAGGAACTCGTCGCACGGCACAGTAAGTTGATTGCAGCATTGAGAACCCGAAGACCTCAGGGCGACATCGTGCGCATGTGTCAGCATTGCGAAAAACTTGCCGCAGATATCGAACCCGGATTGCGCCAGTTCTATCGCGCTTTGGCGGGTCGCGCCGCTGATTTCCGCGCGGTCTCATCATCCGGGTCGGTCATGTTCACCCGAAACACCAGAATAGCCGGCGGTGTTTAGGCGGCGCTGCATGGAAAAGTCGGCTGACTTTAGCCCCCAAAGCCCTGCGTCAGTGAGTGTCACGCGAGACGCGCGCCCTGTGCGTCGAAGCGATAAACCCTGCCTGGAGAATATCCAAATCGGATGCTCTGACCGGCTTCAACCTGATGCTGCCCGAACAGGCGTGCGGTGATCTGGTGATCCTGCATCATGGCAATCACGTTGGTGTCACCACCCAAATGTTCGACATGGGTGACGTTTGCGACCACCGGGCCATCGTCAGACAAAAACAGGTCTTCCGGCCGGATACCCGTTGTAATGTCCGCGCTTTCGCCGATCATGCTGGCAGGAAAGAAATTCATCGACGGCGCCCCAAGAAAACCGGCTACGAACTGGTTGGCGGGGTTGTTGTAAAGCTCCATCGGGCTGCCGACCTGTTCCACACGCCCGTCGCGCAGAACGACGATTTTATCGGCAAGAGTCATTGCCTCGGTCTGGTCATGGGTCACGTAGATCATCGAAGCGTCAAGCTGCCGGTGCAGGTTCGCAATCTCCAACCGTGTATTCATACGCAGGGCCGCATCGAGATTGGACAGAGGCTCGTCGAACAGGAACAGCTTTGGTTCCCGGACGATGGCACGACCGATGGCGACGCGCTGGCGCTGACCACCGGACAATTCGGAAGGATACCGGTCAAGGTAAGGTTCAAGGTTCAGCATCTTGCTTGCCCTTTCGACGCGCTCGTCGATGACCTGCCTGCTCTGGCCCTCCTGTTTCAGCGCCAATGACATGTTCTTGCGCACGTTCAAGTGGGGGTAGAGAGCATAACTCTGGAACACCATTGCGATACCGCGTTTCGAAGGCGGGGTGAGATTCATGAGCTCTCCGCCGATGCGCACTTCGCCCGACGTCACATCCTCGAGCCCCGCGATGACACGCAGAAGGGTGGACTTGCCACAGCCCGAGGGACCGACGAAGACGACGAATTCGCCGTCTTCCACCTCGATATTGATGTCTTTCAGAACCTCGACGGTGCCGAAGGATTTGTTCACGTTTTGCAGCGTCAGGGCGGTCATGTGCTTGCCTCTTTCAGCGAAATGGGTTGGCCGGTACGGATGCTTTCATCAGCGGCCAGGCAGATGGCCAGCGATTGCACGGCGTCGTTCATGTGGCGGGTCAGATCGATATCTTCGGCGATGGCACGCAGCATATAGGCTTGCTCGGCATTGCAGAGTTGCTGATGGCCGGGCTCATCCGGCATCTCAACTATCCGGTCGCCGTCAGGGCGGTGAACCAGAAGGCCGCCAACCTTGGTGTGGCCGTCGATATCCGCGGATGCGCCCTTGTTGCCATCCGTGATTGAAACCGACCCGTTGGGGGACACGATGTCTTTCACGAAAAAGGCGGTCTCGGACATCATCGGACCCCAGCCGGCCTCGTACCAGCCGACCGAGCCGTCTTCGAAGATCACCTGAAACTGGCCGTAGTTATACATGTCTTCGGCAATCTCATCGCTCAGCCGCAGGCCCATGCCATGCACGCGGACGGGATCGGAATCGGTGATCTGGCACATAACATCGACGTAATGCACGCCGCAATCGACGATTGGGGATGTCGTCTGCATCAAGGCCTTGTGCGTTTCCCATTCGGCCCCGCTGCTTTGCTGGTTCAGGTTCAGACGAAAGACATACGGCCCGCCGAGATCGCGTGCCTCCGAGATCAGGCGCATCCATGACGGGTGGTGCCGCAGAATATATCCGATCACCAGTTTTCGATCGGTTTCCTCTGCTTTTGCGACCACGCGTCTGGCGTCCGCAACCGTCGTGGCCAGTGGCTTTTCAACAAAGACATGCGCACCCGTTTCCATTGCGGCGCAGGCAAAGTCTGCGTGGCTGTCGGAATAGGTTGCGACGACGACCAGATCTGGGTTTGTCTCGGCCAGTGCCGCCTGAAAATCCGAATAAGCCGGATAGCCTGACAGGTCGGGATGGTCTATATGACCTGTGCGGTTGACCAGCCCCACGATCCGTGCGTCGGGGTGGCGATGATGGGCCAAGGCATGGCTCAGACCCATGTTGCCAAGACCAGCGATCAGAACCCGGGTCATTTGACAGCTCCTGAGGTGATACCACGGATCAGCTGGCGCGAGAAGATGACGTAGAGCACCAGAACCGGCAGGATCGCCATGCTGAGCGCGGAAAGAACCGCGTTCCAGTCGGTCACAAACTGGCCGATGAAGACCTGGCTGCCCAACGTCAGGGTTTTGGTCTCTTCAGCGGGCGCAAGGATCAAGGGGAACCAGAGATCGTTCCAGATCGGGATCATGTTGAACACGGCGACGGTTGCCATGGCAGGCCGGACCAGAGGCAGCACCAACCGAAAAAAGATCGTGTATTCCGAAAGCCCATCGATGCGCCCTGCGTTCTTCAGGTCATCACTGACCTGGCGCATGAACTCGGACAGGATGAACACCGCCAGCGGCAAGCCCTGTGCCGTGTAGACGAAGATCAGGGCCCAGAGCGTGTTCACAAGCCCTGTGGCGACCATCATCTCAAGGATCGCCACGGTGCCGATGCGGATCGGAATCATGATCCCAAGTGCCAGATAGAGGCCCATGATCAGGTTGCCCTTGAACCGGTATTCGCTGAGGGCAAAGGCGGCCATGGCGCCGAACAGCAGGATAAAGGCCAGTGAAACCACTGTGACGATCAGCGAGTTCTGAAAGTAGAGAAAGAAATCCCCCTGCTTCATCACCGTCTGGTAGCCGATCAAGGAAAAGCTTTCGGCATCAGGCAAGGCAAGCGGCTCGCGAAAGATGGCGCGGCGCGTTTTGAAGCTGTTGATGATGATCACGAAAACCGGGAACAGGGCGATCAGTGTATAAAGGATCAGCGCACCATGCATTGCAGCGGTATTCAGTGGATTCGAGCGTGCCTTGTTCATTGCAGAGCCCTCACAGCTGATACCGGCGCATCCGGGTCTGGATGCCGAAAAGGTAAATGCAAACACCCACAAGGATGATGGCGAACATGGCGCCGGCAATGGCCGATCCCATATACGGATCACCCAGTTGCAGCTGGAAGCCGAAGAACGTGCGGTACATGAAAGTGCCTAGGATGTCGGTCGAAAAATCCGGCCCAGCCAGTGCGCCCTGAGAGACATAGATCAGGTCAAACGCGTTGAAATTGCCCACGAATGTGAGAATCGAGATGATCCCGATCGAGGGCAGGATCAGCGGCAGTTTTATTTTCCAGAAAGCCGAAGCTCCTGTGATCCCGTCGATCTCTCCGGCTTCAAGAATTTCTTCGGGGATCGACAGAAGGGCCGCATAGATCAGCATCATCGGGATGCCGACAAATTGCCAGACCGAGACAAGCGCCAGAGTTGTCAGAGCGTATTCTTCCTTGCCCAGCCAAGGCGCGAAAAGGGATTTCAGACCAACTGCGTCCAGCATCGAGGGCGCAATCCCCCAAAGCGGAGACAGGATCAGTTTCCAGGCAAAACCCACGATCACGAAGCTCAGGATCGTCGGAATGAAAATGGCTGACCGGTACAGTGCGGCAAAGCGCAACCTCGGGTGTGACAGGATCGCAGCCAAAGCGATACCGATGGGGTTCTGCACCAGCATGTGGATCAGGAAGAACCAGAAGTTGTTGCCCAGCGCATTCCAGAATTGCTCGGACCAGAGCGGATCAAGGAACAAGGTTCGGAAATTCTCCAAACCCACATACACACGCGCCTGATCGACTTCGGTAAACAGCGCAAGGCGGAGCGTGTTGAACAAGGGCAGGATCATCACCGCCGTGTAGACCAGCACCGCAGGTGCAAGGAAAACGGCGATGTGCCAGCGTATGCGGCGGGTCGGCATGGGAATCTCCGGGGAAAAGGTGCCGGACGCGTCGGGCCGCGTCCGGTGTGAGTGGTTCAGGTCTTACTGATGCGGTGCGTACCAGCTGGCCAGCCCGTCTTGCAGTTTCTTACCCAAAACCTCGGGGCTTTCGGTGCCCTTGATGGCTGCAACGGATGCACCCCAGGTCTCGTTTTCGAGGTTGGGCGTGCCGCGTGACAGGATCTGATAGGTCGAACGGATGGTGCTCTCGCACTCATCCCGCCATCCGACGATTTCCTTGGCAAGGGGATCTTCCAGTTCAACCGGAGTGTTGGACAGAGGGAAGAAACCGGGAACCGCATTGCCGAAGATGCTGGCGAATTCCGGGCTTGCGACCCAGGCCAGGAACGTGCGGGCAGCCTCCTGGTTTTCGCTCGCGGCATTTAGGCCGATACCGATGTCGGTGTGGTCCGATATATAGCAGGTGTCACCGGCATTCTGGACCGGCGGCTTGAAGGCACCCATCTCAAAATCGGCCTGCGTGTTGAAGCCTGCGATTTCCCAGCTGCCTGCCGGATAGATCGCAGCGCGGCCCAGCGTGAACAGGTTCTGGCTGTCGGGATAGGTTTGCGCCTCATACCCGTCGCCCAGATACGCGCCCCACTTGGCCAATGTCGCATAAGGTGCAACCCACTGTGGGTCGGTCAGCTTCTGTTCACCCTTGATCAAAGCCAGACGACCTTCTTCGCCCTTCCAGTAGTTCGGGCCGATGTTGTTATAGCCCATCGTCGCGGCTTCCCACTGGTCGTTGGTGCCCATCGCCATCGGGATGTAAGTGCCGTCTTCCTTGATCTTGTCCAGCGCGGCAAAGAACTCGGCCTCGGTGGTCGGAACTTCGATGCCCAGCTCGTTGAACGCATCTTTGTTATAGATGAAGCCGTGGATCACGGATGCCATCGGAACGCAGAAGCTGGCGGATGCATCGTCTGTCTGCCAAGCCGATTTGGCTACGTCCGAGAAATTGTTCATCGCATCCAGATCGGACAGGTCGGTCAGATGGCCCGCTTCGTAAAGCGCCAGAGAAGCATCGAACGGGCGGCAGGTGATCAGATCACCGGCGGATCCGGCTTCCAGCTTCGAGTTCAGAACCGCGTTGTATTCCGCAGGGGCTGAAGGCGAGAAAACAACTTTGATACCTGGATTGGCCGCTTCAAAGGCCGGAATGATCTTTTCCTGCCACAGGGCAAGGTCATCGTTGCGCCAGCTTTCGATTGTCAGCGTGGCGTCTTGCGCATAGGCGCTTGTGACCAGCGCCGTGCTCATCAGAGCCAGGCTCAGAACTTTGCGTTTCATTTGGTTTCTCCCAGGTTGCTATGTTCGTTATTTTCATTCAGCCGGTTCATCGCATGACGCAGATGGCCATTCGTTTCAGCCAGTCGCTTTTGTGCATCCTCTGCCGATACGGCACCTGCGGCGACAAGTGCCGCGCATTTCAGGTTGCCATCCGCGGCCCTCAGGGCATCATCAGCACGTTCTGGTGATACGCCGGTAAGCTGGCACACGATTCCGTTGGCGCGTGCGCGCAATTTGTCATTGTCCGCCCGCAGATTGATCATCATGCCGTCCTGAATATGCCCAAGCTCGATGGCCATCAGCGTCGACAACGTATTGAGGGCTATTTTCTGCGCAGTGCCGGCCCCCATTCGGGTTGAGCCCGAGATCAATTCCGGAGGGGTCGCAAGCAGAACGGCATGGTCGGCCAGTTGCAACAATTGCGAGCCCGCGTTGTTTGCAATCCCGATCACGGGCGTCCCCCTGTCGCGCGCCAGTTTTGCGGCGGCGACGGTATAAGGCGTGGTGCCGCTGGCCGAGACCGCGATGAGCGTATCATTGCCAACCATATCCGACACCTCTTGCGCCAGCCCATCAACAGCGTCCTCTACATCCCCTGGCATGTCTGCCGTAGTCGGCATTCCACCCGCCATATGAATGCGGATCTGCTGCGAAGGAATGGAAAAGGTTCCACCAAGCTCCAGCGCGTCCGAGGCCGCCATGAGGCCGGAAGACCCCGCCGCAAGATATCGAAGCTTACCACCCGACCGGATCGTCCGGGCCATGGCCGTCGCCCCGCTGCAAATCGGGCCAAGCGCATCAAGCACTGCCGTCGCCGCTGACACCTGCGACTGCGCCAGCAGGGCGGCCACTTCCGCCTGCGGACGGGTATCAAGCCCATGCGCATCCTGATGCAATTGTTCTGTCGCCGGCGTAATCAAGTGATTCTCCCCCAAGAACTCTCGACATCATACCTTTTAAATACCATTAGTCTACCATTTATTTTTTTCTTTATTTTCGGCCGATATAGCATGATATTCGCCAGCTTGGTCACATTTAGGACTTCAAAATGCGCAAAAGGTATTATAAAGGTCTTTATATGGTAAAGTCATCGAAACCCATATTCCTGGCCGCCGACGGAGGCGGAACGCGCTGCCGCGTCGCCGCTTTTGTTGATGGCAAAACACACAGGGTCGAAGTCGGCGCGGCAAACGTGTCGACTGATTTCGAGGCCGCCTGCATCGAGCTGCGGCGCGGTCTGGAAGCTCTGGCCGTTCTGACGGGCCGTTCGCCCGAGGAGCTTGCGCAAGCGCCCGCCTATCTGGGCCTGGCCGGGATAACAGGTGACGCGATTGCCCGGAAACTTGCGGCAGCATTGCCATTTCGGCACGTCCGGATCGAAGATGATCGCGCCGCCGCTTTGCGCGGCGCATTGGGGGCCAGGGACGGGTTTGTCGCACATTGCGGCACCGGTTCTTTTGTCGCAATGCAAAGGGGTGGCGAGATGAAGCTTGCCGGCGGATGGGGTCCTGTTCTGGGCGATCAAGCGTCCGCGCAATGGGTTGGCAAACGGGCGCTGGCCAAGACGCTGGAGCACACGGATGGTATGACCGGCCCTTCGGCATTGGCGCAGGATCTGCTGTCTCGATTCGGCGATGCCGCAGGAATTGTACGGGCCGCGGCTGACATGACGCCATCGGACTTTGGTGCCCTCGCCCCGCTTGTGACCGAGCTTTCCAATCGCGGGGACGACTTGGCCAGGTCCATCCTGCGGGACGGTGCAGACTATCTGATCGACGTGATGAAGAAAATGGGCTGGAACGTTGGCCTGCCCGTTTGTCTGACCGGCGGAATCGGCCCCCTTTACGCACCGCACCTGCCTGCGGACATGCAATCTGCTCTGGTCCAGCCTGCGGGCGATCCACTGTCCGGCGCACTTGCATTGGCACAGGCGTATCTGGAGGAAATCGAACATGAACATAGCTGATTTCCTGCGGCCCGAAGGATGGTTGGGGCAAAGCTCGGGCCCGCGCTATGTACAGCTCCGTCAACGCCTTGAACAAGGGATCAAGGACGGCATCCTGCCTCCCAACAGTTCGCTGCCCCCTGAAAGAGAAATCGCCGAGATCACCGACCTGTCCCGTGTGACCGTACGCAAGGCCATTCATGAACTGGTGCGCAAAGGTGCAATCGAACAAAGACAGGGGTCTGGGTCTTTTGTTCGCGAACCCGTGGCGAAGGTCGAACAATCGCTGTCCCATCTGACATCGTTCACCGAAGACATGGAGCGGCGCGGGCTCAAGACAACCTCGACATGGCTGGAGCGTGGGATTTTCCTGCCATCGCCTGAAGAAATGATGGCATTGGGCTTGTCGGCAAATGAACAGGTCGCGCGTATCTACCGCCTGCGAGAGGCAGGAGGACGCCCGATGGCGTTGGAAAAAGCGGCCCTTCCGCTCGATATCCTGCCGAACCCCACCGAAGTGACGGGGTCGCTTTACTCTGTTCTTGAACAATCTGGTCTGCGACCGGTGCGCGCGGTCCAGAAAATCTCGGCCATTAACCTCGAACCGCCAGAAGCAGAGCGTCTGGATGTTGCGGAAGGTACGGCCGGGCTTCGGATTCAACGCACCTCATATCTGCAAAGCGGGCGGGTCGCTGAATTGACCCGCTCGATCTACCGTGGTGACGCCTATGACTTTGTGGCCGAGCTGCGCCTGTCAAATTGAAAGCCTGGGAAAATGCCTGACACAACCACTCAGATGCGGCGCGAGATCGATGAGATTCCCGACGCCGTTGACCGCCTTCTGACCGAGGGCGCGGAATTGATCGCGCAAACCGCCGACGAGATCCGGGCCCGCGACCCGCGGTTCCTGATCTCGGTGGCGCGCGGATCTTCGGATCATGCGTGCAGTTTTCTGAAATACGCCTCGGAACTGCTGCTTGGATTGCCGATGGCTTCGGTCGGACCGTCGGTAAAATCCATCTACGGGGTCGACATGCGCTGCGAGGATGCAATCTGCATCTCTGTCTCACAATCCGGTCAGAGCCCGGACATCGTGCAACTCACGCAGTCGCTCACATCCGGCGGGGCTTACTCGGTCGCGATCACGAACAACACTTCCTCAGCCCTGGCCGAGGCAGCCACGGCAACGCTGCCCATTCACGCGGGCCCCGAGCTGAGCGTGGCGGCGACAAAGACATTCGTGACGTCTTTAGTCGCCGGATTATGGCTGATTGCGCAGGTGAAGCGCGATGATCACCTGTTGCGCGCAATCCATGGGCTGCCGGACAGCTTGTCGACCGCAATCGCCTGCGACTGGAGCGCCGTGGCGGACGCGGTGGATGGTCGGTCTTTGTTTACCTTGGGCCGAGGCCTGTCTTTGGCAATCTCCAACGAAGCCGCGTTGAAATTCAAGGAAACCTGCCAGATCCACGCAGAAAGCTATTCGGCGGCCGAGGTTCTGCACGGCCCGGTTTCCATTGTGGATCAGGGCTTTCCCGTGCTTACCCTGTCGTCCGGGGATGCCGCAGAGGACAATCTGGCCGAAGTTGCGGACGCACTGGCATCCAAAGGCGCTGTGGTTTTCGCCACAACCGGCCGCGTGAAACACGCCACGGAACTGCCCCATGTCCGGACGTCGCATTGGATGACGGACCCGATACCAACAATCGCTGCGTTTTATGGAATGGTGGAGAAGGTGGCCACACAACGCGGGATCGACCCGGACACACCACGCCATCTGAAAAAAGTGACGGAAACGGTATGATCAGATCAACTGTTACCTTTGCGGGCGGCCCAATCTTCGATGGCACTGAATTGCGTGAAGGATACGCCGCACGGTTCAGAAACGGTGTGCTGGATGCGTTGCTACCTGCGGCCCAGATCGCACAGGATGACCAGATCGAGGATCTGCGTGGCGACATCCTCAGCCCCGGCTATGCTGACTTGCAGGTGAACGGCGGCGGGGGCGTGATGTTCAACGACGATCCATCGGTTCACACGCTGACCCAAATCGCCAGCGCTCATCGCGCTTTGGGTGCCACTCGCATCCTGCCAACCCTGATCACGGACACGGCCGAGAAAACCCGGGCCGCGATTGATGCCGCCATCAAGGCCGTTCAGACGGGTGTTCCCGGTATTGCGGGCCTGCATCTGGAAGGTCCGCACCTGTCTGTGCGACGCAAGGGTGCACATGATGCCGCCCTGATCCGCCCGATGCAGCAAACCGATCTGGAAATTCTGATCGACGCTGCAAAACACCTGCCTGCATTGATGGTCACGCTGGCACCCGAAAGCACAACCCCGCAACAGGTTGAAGCATTGAAGCGCGCGGGGGTCATCGTCTCTCTGGGGCATACGGACGCGCCTTTTGAGACCTGCCTGGCTTTCTCAAGTGCCGGGGCGCAATGCGCAACGCATCTGTTCAATGCGATGAGCCAGCTTGGCAGCCGAGAACCCGGACTGGTCGGCGCGGCGCTATCCTGCGGGTCGCTATCGGCGGGCTTGATCGCGGATGGCATCCACGTTCATCCCGATACGATGCGGATTGCCTGGGCGGCCAAGCGCGGACCAGGGCGGATTTTCCTTGTCAGCGATGCGATGGCGGTCGCCGGTACGTCACTGACCGAGTTTCAGTTGGAAGGGCGCCGTATCCGGCGGGAAAACGGCAGGCTGACTTTGGAGGATGGCACTCTGGCCGGGGCCGACTTGTGCCTGACAAATGCGGTGCGGGTTCTGACGGAACAAGCAGAGATCCCCGTTCAGGAAGCACTCGCCGCAGCAACAAGCGTTCCGCTCGAGATGATTTCCGGTAAAAGCAAAAGGCTGAAACCTGACCTGTCGCAGATGATACGGATTTCCCCGGATCTGTCCGGGGTCAGACCAGTGCAACCCTGACCCAAACCTCGTTGATCCAACCGGCTGCGCAGCGCGCGCATGATGCCAATGCTGTGTGCGCTTACTGACGGCCAAATTCTGATTTTTCAAATCTTTACGAATAGAGCTGTCAACTTTTTGCGGGTGGTCCGCACCGATCCTTAGGCGCATATTTCAGGCAAATGACATTTTTCAGGAGCATGCATGACCGCCAAGTATTATTCGCCACACGGTGGGCATCCCGGTCAGGAGCAATTGCTGACTGACCGCGCCGTATTTACCGACGCTTATGCAGTGATCCCAAAGGGAACGATGCGGGACATCGTGACCAGTTTTCTGCCGTTTTGGGACGACACCCGCTTATGGGTGATATCACGCCCGCTAAGCGGCTTTGCCGAAACCTTTTCGCAATACATCATGGAGGTTCAGCCCGGCGGTGGCTCTGACCGGCCCGAGACCGATCCCGAAGCCGAAGGCGTTTTGTTCGTGGTCGAAGGCGCAGCAACATTGACGGCCGACGGCACGACCCATGAGCTGACGCCCGGCGGCTATGCCTACCTGCCCGCTGAATGCAATTGGACCTTACGAAACCGAGGCGGTGAGACCCTGCGTTTCCACTGGATTCGAAAGGCTTATGAAGCGGTGGAAGGGCTTGACCGCCCGGACGTTTTGGTTCTCAACGAAAATGAGATCACGCCAACGCCGATGCCCGGAACCGACGGCAAATGGGCCACGACGCGCTTTGTCGACCCAAGTGACTTGAGGCACGATATGCACGTGACCGTGGTGACTTTCGAGCCGGGCGCCGTCATTCCGTTCCTTGAAACACATGTGATGGAACATGGTCTGTATGTTCTTGAGGGAAAGGCCGTCTACAGGCTGAACAATGATTGGGTAGAGGTCGAGGCCGGCGATTACATGTGGTTGCGCGCGTTCTGCCCGCAGGCCTGCTATGCAGGCGGGCCGGGTAAGTTCCGTTACCTGCTCTACAAAGACGTGAACCGTCATATGGCACTGCGGCCAGGACCAGCCGCTTACCCGCAGCACCGGCGCCTCAGGTCAGCGGCGCAGAAATAGCCCCGCCAATGGCCAGAGTTAATTGACGCGCCGCCTCGATGACGGGGCGGCTCAGGCGCGCGATTTCGGTTTCGCTGACGCGGCTTGTCGGTCCGGATACCGAAATCCCGGCTACAGCCTCTCGGTTGATATCGAAGACCGGCGCAGCGATACATCGCATACCCGCGTTTTTTTCTTCGTTGTCTATCGAGAAGCCCTGTGCCCTGACCATGGCAAGATCTTCTTTCAGTGCGACCGGGCTGGTAATCGACCGGTCCGTGAAGGCCCGCAGTTCCGTCTTGGCCAAAAGCCGGTCCAGCCGTTCTTCATCCATATATGCCAACAGAGCTTTCCCGATGCCCGATGCGTGCATCGGAGACAGCGTGCCCGGAGGGAAAAACGCCCGGATGCTGGCGTGGGTTTCCACCTGGCTCAAGAACAATACCATTCCTTCTTTTTCCACCCCCAGGTTTGCGGTCTCGCCCGTGGCCTCCATCAGCTTTCGCATCACGGGTCGGGCCCGGTCCACAAGGCTGGTGCGACGCAGGAAGCGCGAGCCGATTACGAACGCTCGAGGACCGATGTGCCAGACCTGCTCGTCGTGATCGAACTCGACAAGTCCCCTGCCCTCAAGTGTAACGAGAATTCGGTAAACTGTGGCGGGCGACTGGCCCATTTCGTCGGACAGCGCGGTTAACGCCTTGCCCTGCGCTTCACTCAGATACTCGAAAACCTCCATCGCGCGGTCGAGCGACTTGATCGTGTTTTGCGCTGTCTTGTCGTCCCATCCCCGTGGTCTTCCACGGGCTTTTCTGCGGGATTCGCGAGTATTGTCTTGAGAATCCATAAAAACCCTTTGATCATTCGTGAAAGACTAATTCATCATATGAAAAATATAAGGTACTGACAATTATAAATTAAATTCGGAACATAGATTTTTGAAAGTCTTTTTCAAAAATATATCGGGCTGAGTGACGGAAGTTTATCGTGTGGTCAACGACGGAAGGAGACCATCCATGAGCTTTCAAAACCCCGTTTTCATCCCGGGCCCGACCAACATCCCTGAAAGCCTGCGCAAGGCTTGCGATATGCCCACGATCGACCACCGTTCGCCGCTGTTCGGGCAGATTCTGCATCCTGCGCGCGCGGGTGTGCAGAAAGTCCTGAAAAGCGACAGTGCCGAAGTCTTCATCTTCCCGTCGACCGGAACCGGAGGCTGGGAGACCGCATTGACCAACACCCTGTCGGCCGGTGACAAGGTTCTGGCGGCGCGCAACGGCATGTTCAGCCATCGCTGGATCGATATGTGCCAACGCCACGGTCTGAATGTCGAGATCGTCGAAACCCCTTGGGGCGAAGGGCTGCCAGCCGATCGTTACGAAGAGATTCTGACCGCCGACACAAGCCGCGAAATCAAGGCTGTTCTTGCCACGCACAACGAAACGGCAACCGGTGTGAAATCGGATATTGCCGCTGTACGCAAGGCTCTGAATGCTGCCGGGCACCCCGCAATGCTGTTTGTCGATGGTGTTTCATCTATCGGATCCATGGATTTCCGTTTTGACGAATGGGGCGTTGATGTGGCCGTCACGGGTTCGCAGAAAGGATTCATGTTGCCTGCGGGCCTTGCTATCGTCGGGTTTAGCCAGAGGGCAATGGACGCGACCAGCACAGGGACCCTGCCCCGCACCTTCTTTGACGTGCACGACATGGCGAAGGGCTATGCCAACAACGCCTATCCCTATACACCCGCGGTTGGCTTGATGAATGGCCTCAACCAGGCCTGTGATATGCTGCTGAACGAGGGGCTGGAAAACGTCTTTGCCCGGCATCATCGCATTGCCGAAGGTGTTCGCGCCGCCGTAGGTGCCTGGGGGCTGGAGCTTTGCGCAGCTGATCCGTCGGTGTATTCTGACACCGTAAGCGCGATCCGCACGCCGAGTGGCATCAACGCGACGGACATCGTGACCCATGCTGCCGAAAAATACGGCGTAGCCTTCGGTGTGGGGCTTGGTGAAGTCGCCGGCAAGGTATTCCGCATCGGCCATCTTGGCAGCCTGACGGATGTCATGGCCCTGTCCGGGATTGCCACCGCTGAAATGTGCATGGTCGACCTGGGCCTGAACATCCGGCTGGGCTCGGGCGTGGCGGCTGCGCAGGAATATTATCGCGGTCATTCGGGCGCCGTTCAAAAGGACGCCGCATAATGAAGGACTGTAACATGTACATCCCGACCTACGAGGACATGCTGGCGGCACATGATCGGATTGAACCTTTCATCCGCCGCACACCGGTCCGCACATCAGACTATCTGAACGAGCTGAGCGGCGCACAGCTGTTCTTCAAATGTGAAAACTTTCAGGAACCGGGCGCCTTCAAGGTTCGCGGCGCTGCGAACGCCGTGTTTGGCCTTGATGACGAACAGGCCAGGAAAGGTGTTGCAACCCATTCTTCGGGCAACCACGCCTCGTGCCTGTCTTATGCGGCAATGAAACGGGGCATTCCCTGCAACGTCGTCATGCCGCGCACAGCGCCACAGGCCAAGAAAGACACGGTGCGGCGCTATGGAGGAAAGATCACGGAATGCGAACCCTCAACCTCGTCGCGCGAAGCGACCTTTGCTGAGGTTCAGGCTGCCACGGGCGGGGATTTCGTCCACCCTTACAACGACCCGCGCGTGATCGCCGGGCAAGGCACCTGTTCGCGCGAGTTCATCGAGCAGACCGACGGTCTGGATGCGGTTGTCGCACCTATCGGCGGGGGCGGCATGGTATCCGGCACCTGTCTGACCTTGTCTACCTTGGCACCTGAAACCAAGATCATCGCAGCAGAACCTGAACAGGCCGACGATGCCTATCGCAGCTTCAAGGCCGGTCACATCATTGCGGATGACGCACCCAAGACGATTGCCGACGGGCTGCTGGTGCCGCTGAAAGAGCTGACCTGGCATTTCGTGTCGAACCATGTCTCTGAAATCTACACCGCCTCGGAACAAGAGATCATCGATGCGATGAAACTGACGTGGAAACACCTGCGGATCGTGATGGAGCCATCCTCGGCCGTTCCGCTGGCCACGATCCTGAAGAACCCGGACGCATTCAAAGGCAAGCGTGTCGGCCTGATCATAACCGGGGGCAATGTCGATCTGGACAGGCTGCCCTGGCTGAACGCGTGACATCAATCCCGACATAGGAATACGGAAATGAAAGATATGACCAATCTCGACGAATTCGAAGTAGGCTTTGACATTCCGGCCAAGCCCGGAATGGATGAAGCAGATATCCAGACCCCCTGTCTTGTGCTGGATCTCGACGCGCTTGAACGCAACATCAAGAAGATGGGCGACTATGCCAAGGCGCACGGCATGCGTCACCGTGTGCATGGGAAAATGCACAAATCGGTAGACGTTGCCAAGTTGCAGGAGAAGATCGGAGGCGCCGTTGGCGTCTGCTGCCAGAAAGTTTCAGAGGCCGAAGTGTTCGTGCGCGGCGGTATCAAGGACGTTCTGGTGTCGAACCAGGTGCGCGACCCCGCCAAGATCGACCGTCTTGCCAGCCTGCCAAAGCTGGGCAGCCGCATCATCGTCTGTGTCGATGATCTGGACAATGTCGCGGATCTTTCAGGCGCGGCGGTGGATCACGGAACACAGTTGGAGGTCTTCGTCGAAATCGACTGCGGCGCTGGCCGGTGCGGTGTGACGACAACACCCGACGTGATCAAAATCGCCAAAGCGGTCGAAGCAGCAGAGAACCTGAAATTCACCGGCATTCAGGCCTATCAGGGTGCAATGCAGCACCTTGACAGCTATGAGGCACGCAAGGAAAAGCTCGACACCGCAATTGCGATGGTAAAGGACGCGGTTGAAGGCCTCAAAGCCGAAGGCATCGAATGCGAATTGGTTTCGGGCGGCGGCACCGGCTCATATTACTTCGAATCCAACTCGGGCGTGTACAACGAACTGCAATGCGGGTCCTACGCCTTCATGGATGCCGATTACGGCCGGATCCTGGACAAGGACGGCAACCGGATCGATCAGGGCGAGTGGGAAAACGCCTTCTTCATCCTGACCAGCGTCATGAGCCACGCCAAGGCGGACAAGGCGATTGTCGATGCGGGCCTCAAGGCGCAATCGGTGGACAGCGGCCTGCCCGTTATCTTCGGCCGAGATGATGTCGAGTACATCAAATGTTCGGACGAACACGGCGTCGTGATGGACCCGAACGGCGCGCTGAAGGTCAACGACAAGCTCAGGCTGGTTCCGGGGCACTGCGACCCAACCGCAAACGTGCATGATTGGTATGTCGGTGTTCGCAACGGCAAGGTCGAGACCGTCTGGCCCGTATCCGCCCGCGGACGCGCTTATTGATCCGAACTTGCTCGGTTTGGGAGGGCTGGCTCGGAAGCAGCCAGACAGCCGCCCGCGTGTATGCTCTCCTTCCGGCGGTGGCACGCGGGCGCACGAATGTTTGATTGGAGAATGAAATGCTGATCGTACCCGAGCGTGAGATCGCTGACCTTATGACCCGACAAGCGGCTTTTGACGCGGTCGAACAGGTCTTTGCCGCAATGGCGTCCGGCGACGCCTACAACTTCCCTGTCGTGCGTGAAGCCATCGGACATGAAGATGCACTATACGGCTTCAAAGGCGGGTTTGACCGCGCCGGCCTGACGCTGGGACTGAAGGCGGGCGGCTATTGGCCGAACAATCTGGAAAAACGCGGGCTGATCAACCACCAGTCCACCGTTTTTCTTTTCGACCCCGACACGGGCAAGCCATCTGCGATGGTCGGCGGAAACCTTCTGACGGCCCTTCGAACGGCGGCAGCATCTTCGGTTTCGATCAAGCATCTCGCACGTAGCGACGCCAAGGTCATCGGCATGATAGGCGCGGGCCACCAGGCGGCCTTTCAGCTTCGCGCGGCACTGGAGCAGCGCGATTTTGAAAAAGTCATCGGCTGGAACTACCACCCCGAAATGCTGCCGAATATCGAGAAGGTCGCCAATGAAGTCGGCGTTCCGTTCCAGGCCGTCGAGCTTGACGAAATGACTGAGGCGGATGTGATTATTTCGATCACTTCGGCCTTTGCGCCCTCGCTGATGGCGAACCATGTCAGCCCCGGAACTCATATCGCCTGCATGGGTACCGACACAAAAGGAAAACAGGAAGTCGAAGCCGCCCTTCTGGCCAAGGCGAGCGTGTTCACGGACGAAGTCGCGCAATCCGTCAGCATCGGCGAAGCGCAGCACGCGGTGGCCGAAGGCCTGATCCAAGAAAGCGATGTGACGCAGCTTGGCGCGGTCATCAACGACACCGATCCGGGCCGGATATCGGACAATCAGATCACGCTGTTCGATGGCACTGGTGTTGGCCTTCAAGATCTTGCGGTCGCCGCGTCCGTGGTCGACCTCGCCGTTCGGAAAGGGATCGCGATCAAGGTCGATTTCTGAAGCCAGACGGCACCCCCCCGGGCATAGTCGTCGGTGGTCCTTTTGGGCGGACAGCTTTTGACAGCAGATCTCCATTTAATGGTGACCGAGCAAAGAGAGGCGGCGCGTCAAGACGCGCCGCTTCATTTTTGCCCAGGACGATCAGTGTATCAGGTCGAACGCATCAGACGTGATCGTCTTGCCCGATGGAGCCAAGACCATGACCGGCCATGCCGCCCGAGACCTCTTCCGTCGCTTCGTCGGAAAGTTCTTCGGGAAGCACCAGATTCAATACAATGGCGATGACGGCGGCGGGCAGGATTCCTGATGTCGCCAGAACCTTCAATGTGCCGGGCAAGTATTGCAACGCGTTGGGTTCCAGCTGCAAACCCAGCCCAAGGCTCAGGGCGATTGCAAAAATAACCATATTGCGCCGGTTCCAGTTCACGTCCGAAAGCATCGAGACCCCCGCCGCAACAACCATGCCGAACATCACGATCACGCCGCCGCCAAGAACCTCAATCGGAATGGACGAGATTATCGCCCCGATTTTGGGGATAAGCCCGCAAACGATCAGGAAAAGCGCGCCGATGGTCACGACCATGCGGCTCATGACTCCGGTCATGGCAATCAGCCCGACATTCTGGCTGAACGACGTGTTCGGCAGCGCCCCAAACAGGCCAGAGATCGCAGTACCAAGACCATCGGCATAGGTCGCGCCCTGTATTTCCTTGTCGGTGGCTTCTCGGCCAGCGCCCCCTTTGGTGATACCGGATACGTCCCCAACGGTTTCAACGGCGGAAACAAAGGACATTGCACAGAAACCGATGATGGCCGCGACCGAGAATTCGAGGCCAAAATGCAGGGGGTTCGGCAGTGCAAAGGATGCCGCGTTGCCGACGTTGCCCAGGTTGATCTGACCAAGCAGGAAGGCCACGGCGTATCCGACCAGCAAACCGATCAGAACCGCCGACACCGACAACATGCCCCGGGCAAAGAATTTCAGGCCAAGCGTGACCACGATTACGGTTCCGGCCATGAACCAGTTCAGACCCGAGCCATATTCCTCGGTACCTATGGCGGGCACACCGCCGGCGGCATATTGAATGCCGACTTTGACAAGGGCCAGGCCGATCATGGTCACCACAAGCCCCGTAACCAGCGGCGGAAGAGCAAAGCGAATACGTCCAATGAACAACCCGAGGAATGCGTGGAACAATCCACCAACAACGATACCGCCCATCAGAACTGCAATGGCGTCGACGCCCTTTCCAACCACCAGCGGGATCATGATCGGGATGAAGGCAAACGAAGTCCCCTGCACGATGGGCAGTCGGGCACCAACAGGACCCACACCAATGGACTGAAACAACGTGGCGACGCCCGCGAAGAACATCGACATTTGGATCATGTAGATCATCTGCGGAAAATCGGGGCTGTTCGAGCCAAAGCCGAAACCGGCGGCACCACAAACGATAATTGCTGGCGTGACGTTGGACACGAACATCGCCAGCACATGCTGAATTCCAAGCGGCACCGCCTTCAGCAGCGGCGGAGTATAATTCGGATCGCGGAGTTGTTCCGGCGTTCCGATGGATGCATCTGACATTTGGTCTTTCCTCCCTTGAGGTTCGCAGCCGGCTCCTCTTCCGGCAACGCGCCTCATTCTGTGATTTCAAAAGCCTCCTCGAACCAATGTTCTTCGAGGTTGGGCCCGGCTCCAATTCGGTCGACCACCGCAAAAAGTCCGGGCGCATGAAGCGGGGTCAGAACGCCGTGCCAGGTGTTGCGATGATAATTCACACCCTGTCCGGACGCTGTTTTGAATGCGATAGGCTGCCCGGGTGTTCCGTTTTCATCCGGGGCCACAACCACGACAAATGGTTTATCCGACAAAGGCAAAAAGGCTTGGCTGCCATCCGGATGGCGTTCAACCATTTCCAACTTGATCGGCAGACTGAAGACTTCGGACTGAAACACGCTGATACCCGCACGCCCATCGTGGAAATCCAACACGGCCCGATCGTGATAGCGGGCGCATTTACCCTGATTGATAAGCTTGTCCACCTGGCCGGCCGCCTCGATGACATCGCCGAAAGGTGCAAATGCCTCTGACGTCAATGGGCGAAGTTTCAAGGCAGCCGTCATTGCGCGAACTTCTCGATCAGACGCAGTTCGGCAATGCGCTCAACCTGACGGCAGGCTTCGGCAAATTCGCTGTCGCGGTCATTGTCGATGCGACGGCGAAAGGCTTGCAGAATGCTGGCCTTGGTGTTGTCCTTGACGGCAATGATGAAAGGAAAGCCGAACTTGGTCGTGTAGGCTTCGTTCAATGCCGTGAACGTTGCGCGTTCTTCATCGGTCAGCATGTCCAGACCCGCACCGGCCTGTTCCGCAGTGCTTTCTTTGGTCAGGCGGCCGGCGGCGGCCAGCTTGCCCGCCAGGTCCGGGTGAGCCGTCAGAACGCCAAGGCGCTGCTCGGGCGAGGCGGAACGGAATACGCGCGCCAGCGCGTTGTGGACGCCAGCGGCATTGTCATGCGTCGTGCCCAGTTCCAGTTCATACGCACCTTCGGCAATCCACGGGCTGTGCTCGAACACACCGCCGAATTCCGACACAAAGGTTGGTCGATCCATTTCCGACGGGGTCAACCTTTGGCTTGGCGGATGCGTTTGCGCCCAGTGATCAGCGATTTGTTCACGCGTTGCGAACCAGACACCGTCGTGTTTCCTGAAATAATCGAGTGCACGTTTCAGCGCCATGGCACGACCCGGGCGACCAATCAGACGGCAGTGCAGCCCAATCGAGAGCATCTTGGGCGCGCCCGCCTCACCCTCGGAATAGAGCATGTCAAAGCTGTCTTTCAGATAGCTTTCGAACTGTTCCCCATTGGTGAACCCGGCCTGGATTGCAAAGCGCATATCGTTGCAGTCCAGTGTATAGGGCATGATCAGTTGATCCTTGCCCCCTGCCTTGATCCAGTATGGCAGATCGTCGGCGTAGCTGTCGGCGATATAGGCAAAGTCGCCTTCCTTGGCGGCCAGTTCGACCGTATTCATCGAACAGCGGCCCGTATACCAACCACGGGGCGGCCGACCTGTAACCTCTGTGTGCAGCCGGATGGCCTCGCGGATCTGGGAACGTTCTTCTTCTGCGCCCATGTCCTTGTGTTCGATCCACTTCAAACCGTGGCTGGCGATCTCCCATCCGGCGTGCTTCATCGCCGCAACCTGTGCAGGTGCACGCGCCAAAGCGGTTGCAACACCATAGACGGTAACAGGCAGATCCTGCAAAAGGTGATGCACGCGCCAGAACCCTGCGCGGCTGCCGTATTCATAGATCGATTCCATGTTCCAGTGCCGTTGCCCCGGCCAAGGGGCGGCTCCGGTGATCTCGGACAGAAACGCTTCGGATGCGGCATCGCCGTGCAAAACGTTGTTTTCACCGCCCTCTTCGTAATTCAGCACGATCTGAATTGCGATTTTGGCTTCGTTCGGCCAGTTTGCTTTGGGAACTTGCCCGCCGTAACCGGTCATGTCTCGTGGATAAGGCTTCACATCGGTTTCCTTCTTCTTGAG
>NZ_JBXWSM010000060.1:0-26038 GCF_059613405.1 Ruegeria sp. BHSA118 | reverse complement strand
ACTATGGCGGCAATATGGTGAATTCGCTGACCAACGCGATTCAGTTCGGCCTGCTCGACAAAGTTGCCAACGGCAAGGACTTCAAGATCGTCGTGCCGCTGTATTCGGAGCTGATGGCCGCCGGTGCGGGCGAGAACATCAAGGGCGTGCTGGGTTCAATGAACTGGAACTGGCAGTTGCAGGATGAAGGCACCAAAGCCTTCGTGAAATCCTTCGGCGAGAAATACGGCAAGCCGCCGTCCAACTCGGCCCAGACCTGCTATGCCCAGGTTCTGCTGTACGCGGATGCATGCGAGCGCGCCGGTACCTTCAACCCATGCGGCGTCGTCGAGGCCCTGGAAGGCTTTGAGTTCGACGGGCTGGGCAACGGTCCGACCCTGTACCGCGCCGATGACCACCAGTGCTTCAAGGACGTGCTGGTCGTGCGTGGCAACATGAACCCGACCAACGCCTATGACACGCTGGAGATCGTCGAGATCACCCCACGCGCGCAGGTCGAATACGATCCGGAGCATCCGATGTTCGCCGGTGGCGCACTGGGTGAGTGCAACCCGGGCGCATAAGGCCGCGTATCAAAGTCTGGCTGCCAAAATGGTGGCCAGACATCTACAGCAGGGTTGATCCTGTTGTGCCGCTCAATTCACACTGACCAACCCTGAGGTGGGCCAATGGACGCCATCCTATTGCAAATTCTGAACGGTCTGGACAAAGGGTCGGCTTATGCGCTGATTGCGCTGGGGCTGACGCTTATTTTTGGGACGCTCGGCGTTGTGAACTTTGCCCACGGGGCCCTGTTCATGATCGGTGCGTTTTGTGCCGTTACTTTGCAAAAGCTCATGAACCTGAGCTTTGTAACCATCGACGAGAGCCAAACCGACTTTCTTGGCAACCCGCTGAAAGTGGAAACACCTTATGTCGAGGCATGGTTCGGCCCGGAGTTTGGGGCGACGATCATCGACTGGTCCGTTCCATTGGCCATCCTGTTTGCGATCCCGATCATGCTGGCGGTTGGCTATGTGATGGAACGCGGGCTTATCAAGCATTTCTACAAACGCCCCCACGCGGACCAGATCCTTGTCACGTTCGGCCTGGCGATCGTGTTGCAGGAAATCGTGAAGTATTTCTTCGGTGCCAACCCCATCCAGACGCCGCCGCCCGACGCGCTGAGTGGCTCTGTCGATCTTGGCACAATGGTCGGGTTTGATCCAAACGCGATCATCTACCCGATCTGGCGCCTCGTCTATTTCGGCTTTGCGGTTGCCATTATCGGTGCCGTCTTCTCATTCCTGCAATTCACCACCTTCGGCATGGTTGTACGCGCCGGCATGGCGGATCGAGAAACTGTGGGTTTGCTGGGGATCAACATCGACCGGCGCTTTACGATCATGTTCGGTATCGCCGCCGCGGTGGCCGGTTTGGCGGGCGTGATGTACGGGCCGCTCAACCCACCAAACTATCACATGGGGATGGATTTTCTGGTCCTCAGTTTCGTTGTGGTTGTCGTTGGCGGTATGGGGTCTCTTCCCGGCGCGGTGCTGGCCGGCTTTCTGCTGGGCATTCTCGAAAGCTTCGCCTCTACGACCTGGGCCACAACGACGATCCCGGGCATCAACCAAATCATCATCTACCTTGTCGCCATTATTGTGCTGCTCACACGCCCGCGCGGTTTGATGGGACGCAAAGGCGTGATGGAGGAATAATCGATGTTGGGACTGAACAAAAAAGATACCAGCCTGCTGATTATCGTCGGCATCCTAACGATGCTGGCGCCCTTCATCCTGAATCCATTCCCGGAAGGCAGCGCCATGGCGCAATTCAACGCGGGCTATCCGGATCTGATGCAGCGTTTTGTCATCTTTGGCATCTTTGCCATCGGCTTCAACATCCTGTTCGGCCTTACCGGATACCTGTCATTCGGACACGCGGCCTTTCTGGGCGTCGGATCCTATTCCGCCGTATGGATGTTCAAGCTGCTGAGTTACAACATCATCCCGGCCATCGCACTCAGCGTTGTGGTCGCCGGGGTATTCTCATTGCTGATCGGGTTCGTCAGCCTGCGCCGGTCGGGCATCTATTTTTCGATCCTCACGCTGGCCTTCGCGCAGATGAGCTTTGCGTTGGCTTATTCGGTGTTGTCCAACCCCAAGTTCAACCTGACGAACGGGGAAACGGGATTGCAGGTTTACGCGGATGATCCACAGATCCTGCAAGGCGCGAATTCGCCGGACCTGCCGCATCTGTTCGGGCTGCCGATGCGCGCAACCTACACGCTGGACATGGGCGCGTGGAGCTTTGATTTCAACGCGGGGTACTATCTGTGTGCGGTGATCATGATGGTGGTGTTCTACCTGTCGATCCGCATCTTCCGTTCACCTTTCGGGATGATGTTGCGGGCGGTGAAGTCGAACCAGCAGCGGATGAACTATACCGGCCTGAACTCGAAACCCTACACGCTGGCGGCATTTGTCATCTCGGGCATGTATGCCGGCCTGGCTGGTGGGCTGATGGCCGCAATGGACCCGCTGGCAGGTGCCGAACGTATGCAGTGGACCGCATCGGGCGAGGTCGTTCTGATGACGATCCTGGGCGGCACAGGAACCTTGATCGGTCCGGTACTGGGTGCGGGCTTCATCAAGTACTTTGAAAACATCTTCTCGAAGATCAACGACAACGTGTTGCACAGCTGGTTTGCATTCCTGCCTGACGGGCTGGAGGACGCGGTGGTTTTCTTGATCCACCCGTTCATCGGAAAAGGCTGGCATCTGACGCTGGGCATTCTTTTCATGCTTGTCGTTATCTATTTGCCGGGTGGTCTTGTCGAAGGTGGTCAGCGTTTGCTGAACCGGCTCAAGCGCAAGAAATCAAAATCCGACGACGCGACGTCGGGAAAAACGGAACCGGCGGAATAAGGGGCGAGCCATGGCAATTCTAAGAGTCAAAGACGTCAGCAAGCGCTTCGGCGGTCTCAAGGCACTCACGGACGTGAACCTCAGCGTCGAGGAGAATTCGGTTCACGCAATCATCGGGCCCAACGGTGCGGGCAAGTCGACCTTGCTGAATTGTCTGGTCGGCAAGCTCATGCCAGACACCGGGTCCGTATTGTTCGACAACGCGTCGGTCTTGGGGCTTGAACCCTTCCAGATCAACCAGATGGGCATAAGCCGCGTGTTTCAAACACCCGAGATTTTTGGTGAATTGACGGTGATGGAGAACATGTTGATTCCGATCTTCGCCATGCGGGATGGGGCGTTCCGGATGCATGCATACGAGACCATCGCCAACGAAAAGGCTGTTGTTGAACAGGCCGAAGCGATGCTGGAAGAGATGAATATGGCCGACAAGCGTGAGATGCACGCGGCCTCGCTATCGCGCGGCGACAAGCGACGGCTTGAGATTGGCATGTGCCTCAGCCAGAATCCGCGGCTGTTGCTTCTGGACGAACCGACGGCGGGGATGGCGAGGGCGGATACCAACAACACGATCGACCTGCTGAAACAGATCAAGGACGAACGCGACATCACCATCGCGATCATCGAGCATGACATGCATGTTGTCTTCAGCCTTGCCGAACGCATCACTGTTCTGGCCCAGGGGACACCTCTGGTTGAAGATACTCCTGAAAACATCCGCGGAAACCCAAAGGTTCGCGAAGCCTATCTGGGCGAGGCTGCGTAAGGAAAAGCTATGAACGAGAAACCTGACTTTTCGAAAAACGCCAATCTGGCCAGCACCGCCCCTGCGTTTCTTTCCGTTTGGGATATGCACTCCTATTACGGAGAAAGCTATATCGTGCAGGGTGTCAGCTTCAATGTACATGAAGGCGAGATTCTTGCTCTTCTTGGGCGCAACGGTGCGGGCAAAACCTCGACACTGCGTTCGATTGCAAGGGTCGCAGAACCGGAAGTAAGACATGGCGAAATCTGGTTGGACCACAAACCGCTGCACAACATGACAAGCTATGAGGCAGCAGCAGCTGGCCTTGGTCTTGTACCGGAAGACAGGCGCATAATTCCCGGCCTGACAGTCGAAGAAAACCTGCAACTTGCACAGATTGCGCCTCCGATCGGATGGTCCCTTGAACGGCTTTACGAGCTGTTTCCGCGTCTCGGTGAGCGCAGGAAACAGGAAGGGATTACACTGTCGGGTGGCGAACAGCAGATGCTGTCAATCGCCAGAGCGCTTGCCAGGGACATCAAGGTGCTGCTTTTGGATGAGCCGTATGAAGGTTTGGCGCCTGTCATCGTCGACGAAATCGAAAAAACCCTCATACATGTCAAGCAGCAGGGTATGACCACAATCATCGTTGAACAGAACGCTGTGCGCGCTTTGGAACTGGCGGACCGCGCGATCATCCTTGATACCGGCACTATCGTATTCGACGGAACGGCAAAAGAGGTGCTTGAAGACACCGGTCTTCGTGAGGAGTATCTGGCGATCTGAGCGTTGTTCTGATTGGCAAACAGACCCAATGGGCATGACCAGTTCGTGGCTCACCAAGACCTGCGTTCAGGGCAGATTCTGCCCATTCGCGATCAAGGGTGTTTCACCCCGAAAAATGATGGGCGTCGGTTCAAATCTGATTACGGGTTTGCGGCAATAGGTTCTGTCGGGGCTGGGCTGAATGCGCGCCTTGTGGAGCGCGCCCCAAAGGGCGAGGGGGCAAGTTTACAATGCTTCGCGACATCCGCCACTGCGCCGACCAGACGATTGCGCCGCGGTGTTCCGGGTCGTTGTGCAATTGATAAGACAGTCAGGCTCCGGCCCCGAGCTGCAAGTGCCTTCGTCGCAAGGAATGCAAGGTGAACATTCCCCAAGCCAGTCCGGGCAACCGTCTTGATCGTGTGCCCATGGTTTCAATCGGTCTGAAAACGCGCCGACAAAACCTGCGCCCAGAGTGGGGCCGTGGGTCTCGCTTTACTTCCGGCTTGTACTATCCGGCTGGCCCATTCCGGCTTCCGGTTCCCAGCACCTTCACTTCCAGCCAGTGGAACATCAGGGCAATAATACCGGCAACGAGTATGTAGAATACGGCCAGCAGGATGAGCGGCTCGTAGATGATAAACGTGTCGGACCGCACCCGCGATGATACGGCATAGATATCAACCACTGTAATCGTGGCGACCAAGGGGGTCGCCTTTAGCTGTAGTATGGTTTCACCGCCCAAAGTCGGCAGAACATTGCGGATTGCCTGCGGCAACCAGATGCGGCGGAACATTGTCAACCTTGGCATGCCGAACGATTTGGCGGCCTCCAGCTGGCCCTTGGCGACGCCTTTGAAGGCGCCGCGCATAACCTCGCCTTCATAGCCGGCATAAGACAATGTCAGCGCCAAAACCGCATAGGGCCAGGCCTGACGCAGATACGGCCAAAGCTCGGACGATCGTATCCAAGGGAATTGAGGGAACAATGAGCCGAGGCCATAATACAGCAACCAAAGCTGCAAAAGCAGAGGTGTGCCCCGAATGATGGTGCAAAACGCCTTTGCTGGTGCCGCAAGGTACCAGGGCCCAACGGCCTGGGCCAACCCGAGTGGTACGGCCAGCAGAAATCCGAGAACGACGGTGACAACAAGCAGCCAGAGCGTGGTCCAGATTCCCTGCAAAGCAAGCGGTGCGTATTTTGGTAACCAGTCCCATCGCAAAGACATGGCACACCAGATCACGATCCCGGCAAAGATCAGCATCATCACGATACGATGGGGTTGCATCAAGGACCTGAGATCGATCATCTGCCACCTCCTTTCAGAGAAGGTTGACCGCGACGCGCCCATTTTTCGATCCGCGCGAAGATGGCGCCCGAAAACAGGGTGACCATGAGATAGAGAAAACCCGCCGCCAGAAAGAAGGTGAAATAGGCGCGTGTACTGCTGGCGGCCTGCCGGGTTTCCAGTGTCAGTTCGTTGAATCCCACGACCGCGAGCAGGGCGGTGTCCTTGGTGGCGATCAGCCACAAGTTGGCCAGACCGGGTACGGCAAAGCTCATCATGGCGGGAATCGTCACGCGGCGCATGGTCATGAAGGCGGGCATGCCGTAGGATTTGGCGGCCTCGATCTGTCCGGGTGGAACCGCCTGGATGGCTCCGCGCAGAATCTCGGTTGCATATGCGCCCTGAACAACGCCCAGAACCCAAATGCCCGCGGCGACGCCATTGACCTCGACCCTCCCTCCGCCCATTGCAGCAGAGATTTTGTTGATGATGTCAGATCCCACGTAATACAGGATCAGGATCAGGACCAGTTCCGGCACGGCCCGGATCACGGTCGTGTAGATGGCAAGAAGATCGCGTGTGACCTTCCCGCCGTACAGTTTTCCATAGGCACCGAACAATCCGATCACGAGGCCGAGCGCATATGCACCAAAAGCGATCTGCAATGAGTGGGACAATCCGCGCAGCAGATTGCCCCCCCAACCCGGTGGCGACAGCGACAGAAGCTCTGCGCTCTGCGCCAATCCAAGCGATTCCAACAGTCCGGTCACGGCAGCCGCTTAGTAGATGCTGGCCGAGAAATAGTTCGAAGTGATCTTCTCGTGCGTTCCATCGGCAAGAATTGCCGCGATGCCCTTGTTCAGCGCTGCAAGCAGGTCATCATCACCCTTGCGAACACCGGCGCCAACGCCTCGTCCCAGGATGGCCGGATCATCTGCGACGGCGCCTTTGATTTCACAGCATGCCCCGGCATCCGAGTTCACGAAGTCTGCCATGGCGATGCTGTCGGCCTGGGTGGCGTCAATACGACCTGCGAACAGGTCCTGGTTGGCCTCATCCTGAGTCTGATAAACCTTCAGTTCGGAATCCTTGAAATATTCCTGCGCATAAGCCTGGTGGATGGTCGACGCCTGAACGCCGACAACCTTGCCGGCCAGCGACTCGGGGGTCGCTTCGATATCCATCGATTTGTCCGCGACGATGACGGCAGGTGTGTTGTAGTAGGGATCGCTGAAATCAATGGTTTTCAGCCGTTCCTCGGTGATCGACATAGACGCCATGATGGCATCGATCTGCTGTCCGGTCAGCGACGGGATGATACCATCCCAGGCGACCGGCGTGATGACACAGTCAAGTTCCGCAGCGGCGCAGACCGCATTGATGACATCGATCTCCCAGCCGACCCAATTGCCTGAACTGTCCAGCGACGCGAATGGCGGGTAAGGTTCGGCTGCGATGCCGATCTTGACCTCTTCTGCACTGGCGATACCAGCCGAAAGGACAGCGGCGGCAAGGCCGGACGCGAGCAGTTTCTTGACGTTCATTTTGATACTCCCTTTTGGTTCATTTTGTTTTTCTGGTTCAGGCGACCGAGCTGAGGAACTGCTTCAGGCGCTCAGATTTCGGGTTTCCGAAGACCTCGGCAGGTGGGCCCTGCTCTTCGATGCGGCCCTCGAAGAGATAGACAACGTGGTCTGCGACTTCGCGTGCGAATTTCATTTCATGGGTGACAAGCAGCATTGTGCGCCCTTCGGCGGCAAGATCGCGGATCACGGTTAGAACTTCGCCAACAAGCTCGGGATCAAGCGCCGACGTGGGTTCATCAAAAAGCATCACCGAAGGATCGACCGCAAGCGCCCGGGCGATGGCAGCGCGCTGTTGCTGACCACCCGAAAGATAGGCCGGATAGGTGTCGGCCTTGTCGCCAAGGCCCACCCGCGTCAGCAATTCATGCGCCCGCGAGATCGCCTGGGCTTTTGGCACCCTTAGGACATGCACCGGCACTTCGATCACGTTCTCCAAAAGCGTGTGGTGTGTCCACAGATTGAACTGCTGGAAAACCATTGCCAGTCGCGTGCGGATACGTTCGATCTGGCGTCGGTTGGAAGGGCTGCCATCGGTGTGCATTTCAACCGGTTCACCGCCGATGGTTATCTTTCCGGAACTCGGCGTTTCCAGAAAATTAATACAGCGCAGCATGGTGGACTTGCCCGAGCCTGAGCCCCCGATAATGGCAACAACATCCCCCTTGTTTGCGGTCAGGGATACACCTTTCAAAACCTCCAGCGTGCCAAAGGATTTGTGCAGATCCTCAACCTTGATTGCCTCTTCCGGCGTGGTTGCTTTGCGTGCGGGTGATGCTGCTTTGGCTGTGTCCATATCCAAGAATCTTCTGATTTCAGCTTGCAGTAAGCCCCGAATCTCGCAATTATGCAAGTGTATAATAACTCCGTGCCATGGATGACACTGACGTGCAGGACGACAGCCGCAAATTCAAACGTGAGTCTGCCGAGGTTCGCCGCGAGGCGCTGATTCTGGCGACATTGGACCTGATCGCCGAGATGGGCGTTCGGGGTGCCACGGTGCGCGAGATCGCAGCCCGCGCGAACGTGACCCAAGGTTTGATCCGGCACTATTTCTCATCCAAGGACGAACTGGTTCAGGCGGCGTATGAGCACCACATGAATGCGCTGACGGACCAGACGGCTGCGTCGTCAGGAACGGGCAGCGCGGTTTCTCAGTTGACCAACTTCGTCGACGCGTCACTGCGACCGCCAATCGTTGATCCAAGCGCCGTGGCGTTGTGGGCGGGCTTCCTGAACAAGGTGCAGCATGACCCGAAAATGCAGCGCATTCACCAGCGAACCTATGACTATTTCCGGGATCATCTCGAGAAGCTGATCGTCGCTGCGCTGCAAGAAACGGGGCGTTCGGTTGATGCGTCAGAGGCAATGCAACTGGCCATCGCCTGCAACGCGGTGATCGACGGCCTGTGGCTTGAAGGGGGTGCGCTTCCGGATGCGTTTTCCGAAGGCCAGCTGGCGCGGATCGGTTTGGATTCCGTCAGCGCCATCGTCGGGATTCCATTGACCAAAGAGGTGGAGCAGTCATGAAGACCACATCGGTGACAGAACGGTTGGCGGGCTTGGGTGGCGCCAAATGGGGCGTACATCTGAAAGCCCGCGACCTAATCAAGGCCGGAGCGGACATCGTCGAAATGACGATAGGAGAACCGGACGTGCCGGTGCCGGACGCGCTGGTCGAAGCCACCGTTGCCTCATTGCGGGCGCAGCGGACAGGGTACTCCAACGGGCGCGGTGAAGCCGGGCTGCTTGACGCGCTGGCTGCGCGCTATTCTGCCTCTCGCAGGCGGGTTTTCGGGCCCGGGAATTTTCTGTGCTTTCCCGGCACGCAAACCGCCCTTTTCGCAGCCATGGCCGGGGTCGCCGAGGTGGGCGACGAAGTTCTGGTCGGCGATCCGATGTACGCGACTTATGAAGGTGTCATTCGTGCATCCGGGGCCGAGATGGTGCCCGTACCGCTGCGTCCCGAGAAAGGGTTTCGCATACAGGCTGAAGATATCGCGGCCCGCATCACTCCGCGCAGCCGCGCCATTCTGCTGACAACACCACACAACCCAACGGGCGCGATCCTGACGGCCGAGGAGCTAACCGAGATCGGACAGCTCGCGATTGCACATGATTTGTGGATCATCTCGGATGAGGTCTATGAAGAATTGATCTTCGACAGTGCCCGATTTGTTTCACCATTGGCAGATCCGGCACTGGCGGATCGTGTCATTGGCGTATCATCCATCTCGAAATCTCATGCCGCGCCAGGGTTCCGCAGTGGCTGGTGTGTCGGGCCAGCGGCGTTTTGCGAAGCGCTGTTGCCCTATTCCGAGACCATGCTTTTTGGCAATCAGCCGTTCATCGCGGACATGACCGAAAAGGCGATCCGTGACGGGTCCGAGGTTGCCCCCGGGATGGCCGCCCGATTCTCTGGCCGCGCGACCCTGTTGGCCAATCGTCTTGAAGCTGAAACGGATCTGACTGTTCACCGACCCGAGGCGGGAATGTTCGCCCTCATCAATGTCTCTGCCACCGGGCTGGACGGCGAAGCCTATGCCTGGGATCTGCTACAGGCCGGGGTGGCCGTCATGCCGGGATCCGCTTTTGGTGACAGCTTGAATGACTGGGTGCGGGTCGCTTTGACGATCAATGACACGGATTTTGGTACCGCTGTTTCCCGTATCATCGATCACGCCAACAGCAAATCACGCGAGGTCGCATGAGCGGAATGACAGTCGGCGAAGCTCTGGTTGCCGGGCTGCGCCAGCGGGATGTGACCTGCGTCTTCGGAATACCGGGCGTTCACACGGTGGAACTGTACCGAGGGCTTGCCGCTTCGGGCATACGACATGTGACGCCCAGACACGAACAGGGGGCGGGATTCATGGCCGATGGCTATGCACGTGTGTCGGGTAAACCGGGTGTTGCCTTTGTGATCACCGGCCCCGGATTGACCAACACACTGACGCCGATGGCGCAGGCGCGGGCCGATTCAATACCGATGCTGGTGGTGTCCGGCGTCAACAAAACCGGATCGCTTGGCAAGGGTTTGGGGCATCTGCACGAATTGCCAGACCAAATCGGGCTGGCGAAAACGGTTGCTTTGGTGTCCGAACAGGTCACCGGCCCCAGCGCTCTGGCCCCGGTTTTGGACCGTGTTTTTCACGGCCTCAGCAATGGTCGCCACGGGCCGGCGCATATCGAGGTTCCGTTGGATGTCGCAGCGGCGGACTATCAGGAAACAGCAGTCGAGACGCCTGATCCTGATCCTCCGGTCAACCCGGCATTGATCAGGCAGGCCGCAGGGCAACTGGCTGTGGCAAAGAAAGTCGTCATTCTGGCGGGCGGCGGTGCGAAACGTGCCGAGGCGGGATTGCAAGCACTGGCCGAAGCTCTGGATGCCCCGGTTGTGCAAACCGTCAACGCGCGCGGCCTGATGCACGGACATGCTCTGACCGTTCCGGCCAGCCCCAGCCTGAACGCGGTGCGCGCATTGTTGGAAAGCGCCGATTGTGTTCTGGCCTTGGGAACCGAGCTGGGGCCAACCGATTATGACATGTATGCCACCGGTCAGTTTGCGAAACTGTCCGGCCTGATACGAGTTGATCGGTGCAGCGATCAACTTTCGCGGCACGAGGCAGCGATTGCCATTCAAGGTGACGTCGGCCTGGTTTTGCCAGCCCTGTATGAGGCCCTGCCGCAGAGGGCACGGCAAAGCGACGGTGCGGACCGTGCCAGAAAAACGCGCGATGCGGCCTGGCAGGAGATTGGTCCGGATTATCGTCAGCAGGTGGAGATACTGAATGCGATTCGCTCCGCGTCTCCGGATGCTCTGATGGTCGGGGATTCCACCCAGCCCATCTATGCCGGCAATCTTTACTACGACCACGACCGGGCAGGTGGCTGGTTCAATGCTGCAACGGGGTACGGTGCGCTGGGCTATGGCATACCCGCAGCCATCGGCGCGTCGATTGCCGATCCAACGGCGCGGGTAATATGCATCGTCGGTGATGGCGGGGCGCAGTTTTCAATGCCGGAAGCAATGGCCGCAGTAGACGAAAACCTGCCGGTCACTTTCGTGATCTGGAACAATCGCGGGTACCGGGAAATCGCCACATCGATGCAGGATGCAGGCGTGACGGTCATTGGATGCGACCCCTCACCCCCCGATTTTGCAGCAACGGCCAGGTCCTTTGGAATTCCACACACCCGGGTTCCCGATAAACCGCAGGCCATCGCGCAAGCGTTACGCGAAACGGCGTCCATGGACGGGCCCGCGATGATCGAAGTCACCGCTCGGAAATTCGAGCCTCAGAGAGATTGAAACATGTCAGACCCAACTTTTGAGTTTTCCCGCGCCATTACCCGCCGCCCGGCACCAACCATAGCTGATGGATTGCGCGCAGAAGATATCGGAAACCCGGATTTCGATGGGATGACGGCCGCGCATGGGGCATACGTGGCAGCGCTGAAAAGCACCGGGGCCGAGGTGATCGAGCTTGATCCTCTGGATGCGTTTCCTGACGCGCAGTTTGTCGAAGATACGGCCCTGTGCCTGCCGCAGGGTGCTGTGCTGATGCGGCCGGGCGCGCCTTCGCGGATGGGGGAAGTGGCCGAGATCGCCCCGGCACTGCGGGCCTGCTATGAAACGGTCGCACAGATCAAAGGTCCCGGCCATGTCGAGGGTGGAGACATCCTTATAACCGGTCGCGAAATCCTTGTGGGTCGGTCAGACCGCACTGACGCGGAAGGTGTTGAGGAGTTGGCGAAAATCACCTCGGAATGGGGTCACAAACTGCGGGAAGTATTCACGCCCGAGGGCGTTTTGCACTTCAAAACGGATTGTTCGCTGATGGATGCCGAGACGATCCTTGCGACCCGGCGATTGGACGCTTCGGGCTGCTTTGAAGGCTACCGGGTGCTGCATGTTGCTGACGGAGAGGAAGCAGCGGCAAACGCGATCCGGTTCAACAATCTGGTGCTGATGGCTGCTGGTTTCCCTCGCACCGCAGAGATGCTGGACCGCGAAGGCTATGAGGTCGTTGAAATTGACAATACCGATTGTGCAAAGCTTGATGGTGGCATGTCCTGTCTTTCATTAAGGTTCTGAGGGGCAGCTGCCGGGTTCAGGCCCCAGTGGATCGGCGGGTCGGCGTGTTGATGGTTCGAAAGACAAGCGGTGAGCAAGCTTGATCTCTTCCGGTTGGCGGGCGGGCAGGCGGCACTGCTTGAACCCTGTTTGCCAAAGCCCAATGGCTAGGCCCCGCGGTAATAATCGGAGGGCCCTGATCGGGATTGTCTTTCTTGTTCGCATCGGGTCGTGCACCGCCGTTGCCATTGCTGCACATTGCGCGCGCACCGGTGTCTGTCCATCTCTAATGGCCCGAATTCGGAAGCGTCAGTACGCTCGTGAGTGTCGCCGTTGTCGCCAGCACCACCAATACCATCAATGCCTCAACCTCGATGGAGCGGGCGAGGCGGCGCGCTGCCCTGGCCTCTCCATCTTGCATGGCCGGAACAAATCGGAGCTTGTTCGCGGCGGCGAGAATCAACAGCAGCGCCACAAAGAACACTTTGAACAACAGCGCCTGCCCATAGCCAGTGAACAGCAGCCCGTGGAGATTGCCGACAAGCAACCAGGCCATCCAAAGGCCCGCCACGATCAACGTCGGCACAAGCCAAGTGGCAGCTTGCCCAAAGACATGACCGAGCTCAGCTGCATCCTTCAGGTGTTCAGGAGCAAGGGCCATATTCCGCAGCGGGGTGAAGATGCCCACCCAGAATGCTACACATAACAGGTGCAGCAGAAGCAGGAGTTGGATGCCAAAGCTCTCCAGTTCCGGCACGTGCCCGATCTGCGCAAATGACCACAGAGCGACTGTGCCACCCAACAGCGCGACCCACTGACCAAACCGAGGAACGGACAGCCCCACAAGGATCAACGCTGCGCCTGCAAGGCGGTAAACAAGTGCGTCGCCCACGGATGTCTGCCACAACAGGCCAAGCATCTTCGGATCGACCATGCCATCAACCCCGCCTGTCAAGGCGGCTCCCCGAAGCAAGAAGCCAACTGCTGTCGCGACCAGAGCAAGCCATGCCAAGGCCCTGGCATGGCGCGTCACCGCAAGGTTCACCGGCGCGACGAGGTCGGAAAAGAGGCATCCAACAATCACAAGCCCGGCGGAGCCCGCAAAACCGATGTAGAGCATCAGCTTTGCGAGGATCGCGGCGATCGCCCAGATGTCTGGCATGCTCATTCCACGGTAAAGGAAAACTCGCCCTGCATCGCATGGCCGTCTTCACCCAGACCACGCCATTCGATGACATAGATGCCCGTTCCATTGCTCGGCAGTGGGATCGTGAACGCCTGATCAAAACTTGTCTGGCCGCCCAAATCCAGGCTTACTGCCGAGTGTTCCTCATGGGCCATCTCGATCCGGGTCAGCCGGATGTTTTTTGAGAAGTTGAGGCCAATTTCAGCGGGCACATCTGTTATCCTGGCGCCGTTGGCAGGGGTTGTTTCTTCGACCTTGGAATGCGCCAGTGCGCCGTTGGAAAGCGCAACCATAAGCGCGAATGTCATGATCTTCTTCATTGGGTTACCCTCAGTTTATTCCGTTGGCACGCTGGATTTTGCGAATGTAGGCGATCACCATGGCAACGTCACCTCGTGTCAGGCCCTCCACGGGCGGCATGTCGCCAAACTGCCAATGGTGGCTTCTTACACCTTGTGAAACCGCCCTGTGAAAGGCTTCATCCGCATGGTGGCTGGGTTCGTATATTTTGTGGATCAGAGGCGGCCCCGCGCCCTCTACACCGACCCCATTAACGCCGTGGCATGACGCGCAGGAGACCTCAAAAACACGCTGGCCGATTGCGGCATTGCCTTCGATGGTCGGCATCTGAATTGCGACCATGGCGTCGCCATCAAGTGGCTTCTGCGATGTGGCCTCTTCGATTGAACCGGGCCGAAGAGTTACGAAGGCGGCGACGGCAGCAACAGCGCATGCGCCGATTAGCAAGTGACTTTTTTTCATGGATTGGTCCTGACATTTTGGAAGCTGGCAACGCTGCGGCACATCGCGAACAGCCGCACGTGCTGGTCGCTTACATCCGCAGGGATTCGTGCTGCTTCAAACGTCAGGGGGCCTGTAAAGAGCGTCTGGTTCGCTCAGCTCGGTTTGGGTCCCAACGTGGAACTCCGGGTCAATATCGCGCTGACCCTCGGCAACTTCACCGACTTGGAACGGCAATGCAACGGCTTGGCAGATAAAGGGATCGCACTCTCCGGTTTCTGAACTTTCAGGGTCATGATGATGACCTGAAGCCGAGACGTCACCGCTCGTTGCCAATGCAGAGGTTTCAGCAGGTTGCATATGGTCCTCACAGTGAAGGCCCACGCAACCGTTCGACAGCGCGTGCGCAACACCGCCAATGCCGGTCAGGATGACCAGAACGCCAACCAATAGAACAAGTGAGTATCGCCGGATGACCATGGTGCCGGACGTTACTGCACGCAAGCGCACGATACAACGCCATACAATTTATCGCCCCGAAACAGGGTCGCTCAATTGTGGTCTGCGATGCAAAAAAGCAAGCCGTGTCTGCGATGCGGTCTTGTGCATTGCATTCTCGCCATAGTCTTCATTGCACAATTCGCAGTATCGGATGGTATCAATCATGCGCTTCCTCTGAGATTCTCTGAAAGGGCCGAGTTCATTCCGCGCGGTTTGCCCTTGCCAAAGCTCTCTTGAGACCCCGGGCATCATTGTGCGTAGCTCATGCCCGACAGTTATATTCGCTTTGTTATTGTGTCGCCGCGCATTGCAAGACGCCGTGCCAGAGTATCAGCCTCTTTAGAGTATCTCGTACGCAAAGACATCCGAGGGGTCCTGCGTGTAGTGCTTGGTCTGGTGTGGGGTTTTGGTCTTGTGTCGGGTAGTGGCCAACGAAAGTAATGGTTGCCATGTCTAGACAGCGAAAGCCGCGCATACAGCTTGGTTTTGTGTCACACCTGCGTGTCACACCGCTCTGACGCTTGCAATCTGGTTGTTCTGCTAGGTTTTGGTGGAGCCTAGGGGAGTCGAACCCCTGACCTCTTGCATGCCATGCAAGCGCTCTCCCAACTGAGCTAAGGCCCCATCCGGGTGCCGCTGGTGCGGTGGACGGACGTTTAGGAGACAGTGGCGTCGAGTGCAAGTCAAAAAATGGAGTTGAACGCGAATTTCCGCACCAAGCTGTCCGTGGAACGAAAAAGGCGACCCTGTGGTCGCCTTTGACGTGATCAGTTGTCGTCTTCCGAAGACATGTCGGTGATATCATCCAGCGAAACGTCATCGCTGGTGTCGTCATCGTCATCCAGCAGATCGTCATCCAGGTCGACGTCGACATTGTCGTCGTCATCCAGGACCAGATCCTCTTCCGACGCGTTTTCACGCGCCTTGACCGAGGCGGCATCTTCTGCATCTGCCGCGATCATGCGGCTTTTGGATGTTTCAAGCTCCACGATCTCGCCAGTGTAGGGGCTGATGATCGGGTCCTTGTTCAGGTCGTAGAATCGCTTACCGGTGGTCGGGCAAACGCGCTTTACGCCCCATTCTTCCTTGGGCATGTCAAATCCCCTTGATATCAGGTGAGTTGTCTAAATGATTCAGCTCACCTGCCACAGGCAGAGGGCACTGTCAAAGTCTTTGCGCAAGAGAGGTCGCGATATGGGAGAGCATGCATTGCCAGGGACACCGCCGGTGCCACTGAGGCTGCGCAAATCCGCCCGGGCGCGGCGCATCAGTTTGCGAATTTCTCAACTGGATGGCCGGGTTACGCTGACCTATCCGGTCGGTGTGCCTGAATCCGAGGCGCTGGGTTTCGCACGCACCAAGGAAGAGTGGATTCGCCAGCATTTGCAGGACAGGCCGGAATCGGCCGTGGTGCAGTTCGGACAGAAGATACCGATTGAAGGCGTTGTCCGGCGAATCGTGCCCGCGAAGGGTCGGCGTGTTCAGTTGCTGGCGGGCGAGGTCGCAGTGCCCGAAGGGGCCGAGGCGCGCAGATTGGCCCGGTTTCTGAAGGAATTGGCGCGGGACCGATTGATCGGCGCGTGTGATGATTACGCGGCAATGCTGGGGCGGTCGTACAGCACGCTCAGCCTGCGCGACACGCGGTCACGCTGGGGATCATGCAGTTCGCAGGGTGGGTTGATGTTCTCGTGGCGCCTCATTCTCGCGCCGACCGAGGTGCTGCACTATGTGGCCGCACACGAGGTGGCGCATCTTGTCGAGATGAACCACTCGCCCGCGTTCTGGGAACAGGTGGAAAGCATTTTCGGCCCCTATCAGCAGCCCCGCCGCTGGTTGCGTGACAATGGGGCAGAGCTGCATCGTTACAGGTTTGACGCAAAGCCGAGTTGACCTTGTGCTGTTTTGTGATCACATAAGCGGATGTTGAGCACGCGCCCGTCTGACACCCAAACTGCCACTCATGACCGGGTGTACCGGGTCCTGAGATCTCGAATCATGCATGGTGAGATGGCACCGGGTCAGGCGCTGACCTTGCGTGGCATCGGCAAGGAATTCGGCGTCTCGATGACCCCGGCGCGAGAGGCCGTGCGCCGTCTGGCCGCCGAGGGGGCTTTGTTCCTGTCCAATTCCGGCCGGGTCTCGACGCCTGAATTGACCAACGACCGGATAGAAGAATTGGCGGCCTTGCGCGCGCTGCTGGAAGTCGAGCTGGCCAGCCGGGCTTTGCCCCGGGCGCATATTGCGCTGATCGACCGCTTGCAGACCATCAACATGACCGTTGCCGAGATGGTGACCAAGCGGGACGCGGTTGGGTACATCCGTTCAAATCTGGAATTTCACCGCACCCTTTACCTGCGCGCTCAGGCGCCCGCGATGCTGGCCATTGCCGAAACGGTCTGGCTGCAACTCGGGCCGACGATGAGGGCGCTTTACGGGCGTCTCAGGCGCACTGAACCACCGCATTATCACAAGCTGATCATTGCTGCCCTCAAGGCCGGGGACGAACCGGGCTTGCGCCTGGCGGTCCGCTCGGACGTGACGCAGGGATTGCGCTTGCTGGTGAGCTAAGCGGCATCCCGCCGACATTCCCGCGCTCACTGCGCAAGGTTTCACGGTTCTGGCCTGTTCAATCCGACTGGGTTACTCTTGAGGCAAATCACAAACAAGAGCAGACCTCAGTCATGATTACTCGCCGGACTTTTTCCATTTGCCTTGGATCAACATTGTTGGCCGCCTGCACGGGTGGCGGTGCGCCATCCAGCACGCCTGCATCGCGTATGCGGGCGGTTCCCAATGCGGGTTGGGATGCCTGGGTTGCCGGGTTCAAGGGCCGGGCGGCATCGCAGGGAATTTCACAATCCACGATTGACCGCGCCTTCCAAGGGGCAGGGTACCTGCCCGATGTGATCGAGCGTGACCGCAATCAGGTAGAGTTCAAGCGTTCGCTCGAAGATTATCTGGCCATTGCCGCTTCGGACGAACGGATCAGCACCGGCCAGAAGATGCTGCGGCAATACAACGGGACGCTGTCGCAGATCGAGGCGCAGTACGGGGTGGACAAGGAAATCGTCGTTGCAGTCTGGGGGCTGGAAAGCCGCTATGGCGCGCGTCGCGGCGATGTGCCCGTTGTGTCAGCTCTGTCGACACTGGCCTATGATGGTCGGCGTGGTCAGTTCTTTGAAAGCCAGTTGATCGCAGCGCTGAAGATCCTTCAGAATGGAGACACCACGCCTGCCAACATGACCGGCAGCTGGGCCGGTGCGATGGGGCATACGCAGTTCATTCCAACCTCTTACCTGGCCTATGCCGTGGATTTCACCGGCGACGGGCGGCGCGATATCTGGTCGGACGATCCGACGGATTCGCTGGCTTCCACCGCTGCTTACCTGTCGCGTGCAGGCTGGGTGCGGGGGCAGCCCTGGGGGGGCGAGGTCGGAACCGTTTCCGGTACACCGGTCGCCGTGCTGCAACCACAGAAACCCGGGCCGCGCATTGCCGTCTTCCGCAATTTTCAGGTCATCAAGCGCTATAACAATTCGGACAGTTACGCGATCGGGGTTGGTCATCTGGCGGACAGAATCGCTGGTGGCGCGCAATTTCAGGCCTCGTTCGGGCCAGATGCAAACGGTCTGACATTGGACGACCGCAAGAATTTGCAACGTCGGCTGACATCTCAAGGGTATGACACGAAAGGCGCGGACGGGGTGATCGGCAAAAACACGACGTCTGCCATCAGCGCGTATCAAAGCGCCAATGGCCTGGCAGTCACCGGAGAACCCTCAGTTGCATTGTTGCGCAGGTTGGGTGGCTGACGATTACGCCGCCAACCCTTTCGAGCCGATATCGAGGAATTTTTGACGGCGGTCCTGTATCAGGGTCGCCGCGTCCTTGCCGCCCAGTTCCGCCAACATATCGGTGAGAGCTGCGCGTACAGCCTCGACAGCGGCCGGACGATCACGATGCGCACCGCCCTTGGGTTCCGGGATGATCCGGTCACAAACGCCAAGCTTGTGAAGGTCCTGAGCGGTCAACCGCAGCGCCTCGGCCGCTTCACGCATCTTTTCTGCATCTTTCCAAAGGATCGATGCGCAACCTTCCGGCGAAATTACCGAATAGACCGAGTGTTCCAGCATTGCCACGCGGTTGGCGGTGGCAAAGGCCACAGCCCCGCCCGAGCCGCCTTCGCCGATGATGACCGACACCAGGGGCACGCCGATCTTCAGGCACATCTGGGTCGACCGGGCAATCGCTTCGGATTGACCGCGTTCCTCGGCGCCTTTGCCGGGATAGGCGCCCGCGGTATCGATGAGGGTGATCACCGGCAGTCCAAATCGCCCGGCCATCTCCATCAGGCGCACGGCCTTGCGATAGCCTTCGGGACGGGCCATGCCGAAATTGCGTTCGATCCGCGATTTGGTATCGCTGCCTTTTTCATGACCGATCACCATGACGGGTTGATCGTTGAAACGTGCAAGCCCGCCGATCACGGCCAGATCATCGGCAAAATTGCGATCTCCGGCCAGAGGGGTGAATTCGGTGAACAGTGCGTCCACGTAATCCTTGCAATGCGGGCGTTCCGGGTGACGCGCCACCTGGCACTTCCGCCAGGGTGTCAAGTCGCGATAGAGTTCATCCAGCAGCTTGGAGGCTTTGGCATCCAGCGCGGCGGCTTCTTCGGCCACATCCATTTCTTCGTTGGCACGAGCCAGCGCGCGCAGCTCTTCAGCTTTGCCTTCAATCTCGGCCAGCGGTTTTTCGAAATCCAGATACTGGGTCATGATGCCTCTCGTCGCGGAAGTTCTCCGCTATATGAACTTGCAACCAGAGGATTGCAACATGCGGCACATGCCACTTGGGAACCGCCACAGGTTGGATTACTTCACGGGGACATAACTTGATGGCAATCCATCGGAGTCTGCATTCACCATGTAATATTGGTTTTCGCCGCTGTCCCAGACCAGAAACGCATCAGCGCCCTCGGGTTTCGTCTGCTCGCCCCATGGAGCTTGTATGGTCAACGCATCGTCTGTTGCATAGCCCAATGCGGACACACGCAACATTTCAACCGGTGTGGTCTTGAGCGCACCGACCATGCCATGGGTTCGATCTTCGAACATGGTTTTGACCTCGGGCGCTAGATCCAGCCGTTCGATCAGACGTGTGTTCTTGGCGGCAATATCTTCCAGCGGAACAAGTTCATATTTCTCGTCAAATGTGTCCTTGCCGATAATGTAAAAATCCGGACCCTCTTTGTTGAACTGAAGCGCAATGATCGAGCCGGTATTCTGGGCCAGATAAGCCTGATCGTATCCTGTGGCATCCACCGAGCCGAGATTGCTGCGGACAGCGTCGGGAATGTCCTCGAACTGGTCACTGGTCAATTGCCACCCCAGGATCGGCAGATCCTTTACATAAGCCTCGGCTGCGGGATTGTGCTGACTTACCCGCTCGGCAATCATGGATTGTGTCTGGACCTCATCGGACTGAGCAAAAGCGGGTGCGGCAACAATCAGTGTCGCGGCAAAAAGGCAGCGGGCAAGGCGGATTGGTTTTGTCATGACAGTCCCCGGAAATGGCAGGAGTCGCGTTGATACAAACGTGGGCAGACGCTTTTGGCGTGTCGTCATTGTCTCAGACAGGCCGCGAAAAGTCAGCAAGAATTGTGGAATGTTGATGTGCATCCTTGGCTGGGCGGAACGGAGAATGGCAGCCGACCGCAATCAGGGTCGAAGGCCCGTGTTCTGAGTGGGTTGGCCCGAATCCTGATGTTTCCTTCAGGGACCTGCCGCTTGGCATCTTGGATGATACTGCCGCCTGGTCCCGGTTTCACTGACACTGGACGGAGAAACTGCGTCCGAGGTTCTGCTGACCGAAATCTTCCAGCCGCTGAGGCAAATCAACCGGGCCAGAGAACCGGGTAAAGCGAAACCACAAGCAGCACAGCCATTGTCCAGTTGAACGCAACCAGCCTGCGCGGGTTCGTCAGTACCCGCGACATCTGCTGTCCGAGAAAGGTCCATGTGCTCACCGATGGCAGGTTGACCGCCCCGAAAACCAACGCAACAAGGACAATCGCATACATCGTCCGATCTGGCGTATAGGCCGTGGTGGCGGTCAGGGCCATGGCCCAGGCTTTTGGGTTAACCCATTGAAACGCTGCGGCTTGCAGGAATGTCATCGGCACGCCGGTCGCCTCGGCGTTGTTTGCCGGCGCGGCATGCGCGATCTTCCAGGCCAGATAGAGCAGATAGATCACCGACAGGACCTTCAGCACTGAATAGCTGACCGGGTACCGGTCAAAGACCTGAACCAGCCCCGCACCGACCAGCAGCACCATGAGCGTGAAGCCAAGGCCAATGCCCAGCATATGCGGGATCGAACGCCGAAAGCCGAAATTCGCACCGGATGCCATCAGCATCAGATTGTTTGGCCCGGGTGTAATGGATGTCACGAAGGCAAAAGCGATGAGCGCCAGAAGGATGTCGTAAGTCATACTGCGAAGTATCGTCCGGCCGGCAGCAAATGAAATTGCTTTTTCGTGCGCATTTCCGCTATTTCTGCAACTTATGATGAAGAATGATCAGATAAATCGCCAGATATTGCACGAACTGACCCGTGATGGGCGCATCAGCAATCTGGAATTGGCCGAACGGGTCGGGTTGTCGCCGTCCGCCTGCCTGCGTCGCGTTCAAGAGCTTGAGAAAGCCGGCGTGATCACCGGCTATCGTGCGGTTCTGAACCCGGCGGCGATGGGTGTCGGCTTTGTCGCCTATATCGGGGTCGGTCTTGGCGAACACACGAAAGCGGCGCAGGAGGGGTTCGAGCGGGCCCTGCAACAAGCCCCCGAAGTGGTCGAATGCCACAACATCACCGGTACGATCGAATACCTGCTGCGCGTCGAATGCGCCGATCTGCCGTCCTATAAGACCTTCCATACCGAGGTGCTGGGAACGTTGCCGCATGTCACGTCGATCACATCCTATGTGGTCATGGGGTCACCCAAGGATCTGCGTGCTTAGCCACTGCAATTGTGAAGCCACACTCTCTTGCAGCGCAAATTTTCAGGGCCTAGTGTCATTGTAATGACGCTGCCAGGGGATACGCCCAGCCAAAACGGCACGCAAACAGGGAGATTACGATGAAACTCGTTCGAACAGTGGCGACCGCCGTTGCCATGTCGGTCATTGCCGGGGCCGCTTTGTCTGCCCCGCTGAAACTGCAACCTGCAAATCCGCAGCCGTCTCCGAAGGCGGGATTGAACGTCAAATACTTTGGTACGGGCAATCAGCACAAGAAGATCCGGGATCTGAGCCAGGCAAAAAGCATGCTGTCTCAGGCCAAGCCCGGAAAGCCGTTGCGCGGGTTGGATTACAGGGACACCAGCACGGGTGAGAATGTCTTGACCTTCGACGAAGCCTACAACGTTGCCGTCGAGGTCACAGGATATATGAGGTTTGACTCACCTGGCGTTTACGAGCTGGAAACGTGGTCGAATGACGGGATAGAAGCTTCGGTTGGTGGTCAACAGATTGGCCGCGTAACTGGTATTCAGGGCTGTGAAGCCAATCAACGCACCGAAGTGGAAGTGCCCAAGGCGGGCTGGTATCCATTGAAGATCGTCTATTTCCAGAAACTGGGAACCTCTTGCCTGATGATGAAGTCAGGAAAGAAGGGGGAACGCTTCACATGGACGCCCAATGACGTTTTTGGCCGTTGAGGAATTCATGAAAGGGCGCTCGATGGAGCGCCCTTTTTTATGACTTAGCTGCCCGCCGCAATCAGTTCGGCCTGTGCCACGATCACTTCCGCCTGTTTGATCGAGGCGATGTCAACCAGACGGCCTTTATAGACGGTTGCGCCCTCACCGTTGGCTTTGGCCTGTTCCATTGCGGCCAGGATTTCGCGGGCCTCGGAAACGGCCTCATCCGACGGGGTAAAGACCTGATTGGCCAATGCAATCTGCTTGGGGTGGATCGCCCATTTACCGACCATGCCCAGTGTGGCCGAGCGTTTCGCCTGAGCGATGTAGCCTTCGTCGTCGCTGAAATCCCCGAATGGCCCATCCACTGGCAAGACGCCATGGGTGCGGCAAGCGGCGACGATGGCGGCCTGCGCCCAGTGCCACGGGTCGGACCAGTGTTTTTCACCCTCGCGCAGCATGTAATAGTTTTCCTGTGTGCCGCCGATGCCCGTGGTCTGCATTCCCATCGAGGCGGCAAAATCCGCGGCCCCAAGGCTCATGGCCTGCAACCGGGGCGAAGAGGCTGCGATCTCTTCCACATGCGCGATACCGGCAGCGGATTCGATAATGACCTCGAAGCTGATCGGTTTGGTCCGGCCCTTGGCGCGTTCAATGGCGGTGACAAGGGCATCCACGGCATAGACATCCGATGCGCAGCCGACTTTGGGAATCATGATCTGGTCCAGACGGTCGCCTGCCTGCTCCAACACGTCGACAACGTCACGATACCAATAGGGGGTATCCAAGCCGTTGATGCGAACGGACATGTATTTGTTGCCCCAATCAACAGTGTTCAGGGCTTCGATGACATTGGCGCGAGCGATGTCCTTGTCCGAAGGCGCAACCGAATCCTCAAGGTCAAGGTTGATCACATCCGCAGCAGAAGCTGCCATTTTCGGGAACAGTTTGGTATTCGATCCCGGACCAAACAGTTGGCAGCGATTGGGTCGTGCAGGCGCGGCGGGTTGGATGCGAAAGCTCATCTGGACCTCGTGTGGGTAATGAAATTGCGATTTTCTCGCTCAAAGAGGTATTAAATTGCGCAACCTGGCGCAAGGGAGATTGTGCATCTGCGGCAATGCGGTTGCAGAACGCTGCGGGCCAGCAGATGGGAAGTGGTGATTAAAGTTTAATCACTTTAAAAACTTCGAAGAATTTTGCGTCTTACGTGTCAACGGCGCAAGAATGTCGCGTACCTGCCGTGTTTGGCGGAGCAAAACGCGAAACGCTCGTTTAAACGCTTCTCTAGCTTAGGCCGGAATCAAAGGAGTGACCGCAATGATCGAGACACCGTACCTGCTGTTTTTGGGCGATGCGCCCGACCAATTGGCGGCCAAAGTGGCTGTGGGCATCAAGGATTGGCGCCCGGAAAACGCCGTCGGCCAATATCGTATGGACGGCTGCAAGGCTGATCTGGGTCTGAAAGATATGACCCTGACCGAAGCGAAAGAAGCCGGTGCCAAGACGCTGGTGATCGGCGTGGCAAACCGCGGCGGTGTGATCAGCAACGCCTGGAAAGAAGTTTTGATTGAAGCGCTGGAAATGGGCTTTGATCTGGCTTCGGGCTTGCACAACCTGCTGCGCGATGAAGGTGATCTTGTTGCCGCGGCACAAACGCATGGCTGCACCTTGCATGACGTGCGTGTGCCGACTGTCGGATACCCGATCGCAAATGGCCGCAAGCGCACTGGCAAGCGTTGCCTCGCAGTCGGAACCGATTGCTCGGCGGGCAAGATGTACACGGCGATGTCGATGGATGCCGAGATGCGCAAGCGCGGCATGAAATCCACATTCCGTGCCACGGGTCAGACAGGCATCCTGATCACCGGGCAGGGTGTTCCGCTGGACGCGGTCATTGCAGACTTCATGGCTGGCTCGGTCGAATATCTGACACCGGACAATGACGAGGATCACTGGGACCACATTGAAGGGCAGGGGTCGCTGTTCCATGTCTCTTATTCAGGTGTGACCATGGCGCTGATCCATGGCGGGCAGCCCGACGCACTGATCCTGTGCCACGAACCGACCCGGACCCATATGCGTGGTCTGCCAGAGTATTCCCTGCCGACACTGGCGCAATTGCGTGACACGGCCCTGCCGCTGGCGCGGATTGCAAATCCGGCCTGTCAGGTTGCGGGTGTGTCCGTCAACACGCAGAACCTGAGCGAAGACGATGCCAAGGCTTATTTGGCCAAGGTCGAGGAAGAGCTGGGTCTGCCCGCAACCGACCCGTTCCGCTTCGGTGCCGGTAAGCTGGTGGACGCGCTGACCGCAATGTGATCTGAACAATGCGCCGGTGGCGGGATTGTTCCGCCTCCGGCGTGAGTATTTGGGAAAAGATGAAGGAGCGGGTGCGTGCAGATAGAGGTCTCTCGCGATGTGTTTCAGTTGGCGCAGGTGTTTACCATCTCGCGCGGGTCACGGACCGAAGCAAAGGTGCTGACAGTGCGGGTGGCGGACGGAACGCATCAGGGCTGGGGCGAATGCGTTCCTTATGCGCGTTATGACGAAACGCTCGAGTCGGTCGAGGCCGAGATCGCAGGTCTGCCTGATGAGTTCAGCCGTCGGTCGCTTATGGATCTGCTGCCTGCCGGCGCCGCCCGGAACGCCGTGGATTGTGCTTTGTGGGATCTGGAAAGCAAGCGCGCGGGGAAACGCGCCTGGGATCTGGCGGGCCTGCCGGTGCCTGGACCTGAGATCACGGCCTATACATTGTCGCTGGACACACCCGAGGCAATGCAGGCGCAGGCGGCCGCGAACGCGCATCGCCCGCTTCTGAAGATCAAGCTGGGCACGCCCGATGATATGCCCCGGCTTGAGGCTGTGCGCGCCGGTGCTCCGAACGCCAGGATCATTGTGGATGCGAACGAAGGCTGGTCGGCCGAGGTTTACGCCGACCTCGCCCCGCATCTGGTGCGTCTGGGCGTGGCGTTGGTGGAACAGCCCTTGCCCGCAGGAGATGACGACGCACTGATTGGAATGAAGCGCCCGGTGCCTGTCTGCGCCGACGAGTCCTGCCATGATCGCACCAGCCTGCCCGGGCTGAAGGGGAAATACGATGTCATCAACATCAAACTCGACAAGACCGGTGGCCTGACCGAGGCGCTTGAACTGCGCAAAGCCGCAAGCGCGGAAGGGTATGACATCATGGTCGGCTGTATGGTTGGCAGTTCGCTTGCCATGGCGCCCGCAACGCTGTTGGCGCAGGGTGCGATGGTGACGGACCTTGACGGCCCGCTTCTGTTGGCCGAAGACCGCGACACCCCGCTGATTTTTGACGACGCCGGAGTTCACCCGCCCGAAGCGGCGCTCTGGGGCTGAGGAGACAAACATGACCCGAACCGTTTATGTAAATGGCGAATACCTGCCCGAGACCGAGGCCAGGGTATCCATCTTTGACCGTGGCTTCCTGTTTGCAGACGCGGTTTACGAAGTGACCAGTGTACTGGATGGCAAGCTGATCGATTTCGAGGGCCACGCGGTGCGCCTGAAGCGGTCTCTG